>PCWZ01000042.1 GCA_002796305.1 Deltaproteobacteria bacterium CG11_big_fil_rev_8_21_14_0_20_49_13 | reverse complement strand
CGCATTATACGCCTTAACCAGAAATGTTCGAATTACGGGATTTTTGAATAGTTCCTAGAATACATAATGGCAAAATTACTCGCGTGACCGAATATTGGAGCGAGCCATATAAAGCGCCGAATTGGCGAAAGCAGTGGACGGAGAAAATAGAATAGAAAGGTTGTATTTATGAAACCAAAGGAATCAATCGTAAAGAGCAAACACATTACTGGCATATGTGTACGAACGAAAAATGAAAAGGAGATGAATCCTTCGACGGCACAGTTGCCGAGGTTTTGGGGTAAATTTCACCAAGAGGAATTGATATCCAAGATTCCATACAAGCTCTCGAGTTCACCTGTTTATGGCGTCTATCATAATTACGAGACTGATCTGAATGGTGAATACTCTGTAATCGCAGGCGTTGAAACTGATGGACGTGACGATAAAGATAATGATTATTCAAGTGTAAGAATTGAAGACGGAAAATATCTTGTCTTTGAAGGAAGAGGAGCGATGCCCGTAACCGTAATAAATATCTGGAAAACAATCTGGGAATATTTCTCTTCTCCTGACGTTCCCAAACGGGCATACACTACAGATTATGAGGTCTACAAGGGGCCTGACGAAGTTGCCATTTATATAGCAATAAAATAGCAGGAGAGTAGATGGACACGAATGAATCAACTGTCTGTGAGATTAAAGAAGCCTCGTCTATACAAGAAAAAATATGGACGATCGCTCTTTATTTCATTCCAGGAATAGTTGTTACATCTGTCCTGTTTTTATTCAGCAAGACGCTGTCAGCATCACTTGGCCTTAGTCTATGGTTCACCCAAATATTGATACTCACAATATTCCTTTTTCTATTTCAAATCGTAATTGTTGTTTTGAACGGGCGATTCATTGACAATCTTAACCTAAAATCCCTTATCATCTCTCTTGGCCTCAAGAGGACATCCGTAAAGAATATTGTTATCGCGATTTTGTGGGGTGCTGCTGCCGTTATCGTTCTTCACTTTTATATGCCTGTTATAGGCAAGCCGATATACTCATATCTACAGTCTGTGCCATGGATCTCAATGCCAGACTGGCATTATCAAGTATGTGCAAAACCATCATACACTGCCATTCAAATGACGGCTTTAATGATTGTTATGTTGGGCGTGAATGTATTTTGTGAAGAGGTTTTTTTCAGAGGATACTTATTCAGAAAGACAATGTTTTTTGGCAAGTGGACATGGATTGTGAACGGACTTCTGTTTATTGCCTACCATGTTTTCCAGATTCCTATTACCTACGCCATCTTTCCGGTTGGGCTTATCGTAAGCGGTTATTTCGCATGGAGAAAAGATATTTATGGCGTAATGATCGTGCATCTCATCATCAACATGCTACTGCCTAGACCGTAAGGGTTTAGCCTATCTTTTTGCCTTCCAGTCGATAATCCTTCCGGCGATCGATTTGATGATGCCGGGGAGGTTCACCTTTGTGAAGGCGGTGATCAGAAGAAAGATGACCGTCACTCCGCCGGCGATCCATTCAACGGGTCCGCCCTGTGTAAAATAGGAAACGCATTGTTCAAGGTCTGTCTGTGTCATACGACTCCTCCTTAGTCTCTTATGTGATGAGGGCCGAAACGGATTTTTTCATATGGCAGAATGCCGAATATAAACTCCCTCAAGTCCTTCATATTGATGTCGGGACAGGTCTTGTTTGAATCGATTTCATGGTGACCGATGAAATCCTGCTTTGAGAGATGCGGCCATGCTTTTTTGAGTTGCTGGCACAGGGTTTCGAGCGTGAGTATCTGCTTCGTTGTAAAGATGCCGTCTTTTCCGATCAGGCAGATTCCGACCGAGTCTTTGTTCCAACCGTAGGCATGTGCTCCGATCTCGCTGTCCTCTATAAATGTATCATCGTCAAAAGGCCGTCCCCATTCGATCTGCCCGTCCGCCCAATGCCATCTCTTCTTTTCTACATACATTTCATGGGTCGGTATCCCGTTTGTAATGACAGCGCCATAGCCGATACATTTCCATCCGCGCTTGCGATGCCAGTCGTCAATTATAAGTGCAGTTCCCCACGGAGAATCGCTCGAGTGGATGATGACTTTTCTGATCTTCTTCACGTGCACCTCCTAGCCTTTGAGTTCGCGTATATCCTGCTCGACAAGGCTTAAATCCCTGCGCGTGGCCTTCATCTCATTGACCATCTCCTGAAATGCCTTTGTTTGGACATCGATGTTGTCGCTCAGTTTCCTGATCGCGTCTTCAAGAGAACGTCGGACGTACCATATTTTAACGCCGTCGTTGTCTGTGACGTTGTGCCAGTTCCAAAGATCCTCGACCCAATTGTACATTTCTGAAAACTTACGATCCGGATAACCACCATTCTTCCGAATGCGCAGAAAATTAAGAACCTCTCTGATTACCAATACGGCGAATATTCCGCCGACGCCTAGCTCTGTGACAGTATTCATCATTGGCTAAACCTCCTAGCAGCAGTTCACTCGCAAACTTTTTGATATTAATATTTCACCATTAGGATCCTTCACGAAGCATTTAGCTACTTGATTCGATGTTGAATCTGGTAAATACCATTCGAACGAGGCGGCACTATTCACCATCTTTATTTTTCCATTGCGTGGGATAATGCGACCTGCCGTACACTCAACAATAAAATCCCCATTGACCCCCTTAACAGGGTTATCAATGTCGTGCTTCTCAATGGTGTCTTGTGTGGTTTTTACACGTACCTCCATGCGAAGCGTAACATTGCCAGTTGTATCAACATCGTAAAAGCGATGTGTGTCATGTTCTTTGGATTTTTTAACAACGTCCTGACCATCCGCGATTGCAAGCTGGAAGTAAGATCGTCGTTTTAATTTTTCAGTCGAACTTAGCTTTGAAGGCAGATATTCATTGTAACCGTGAGGCATCTCTTCAGCGACGATGAATCCCATATTGTCCGGATCTTGATCCGTCACCTTCTCAAGGATGTGGCTCCACATAGTTCCCGTTCGAATATCCTCCCATACATCTGAAAGGTCTGAATCGGCTGGAACGATTGAGCCGTCCTCGGCTCTTTCGGCATGAGAATGAGAAGCGATAATTTTGTTTGTTACCTTGTCAAAAAAATATGTGCACTTAGCCATTAGCTCGGCCCTCCCGTACTGTCGGTGCATTCAATCACGCTGCGATTGTAAGCACAGACGACGTTTTCATTTCCGGCTCGTTGTCGAATTCTGAACTGCCAATTTCCCCCGCTGTAAGTCGGTACGGTCGCGGCGGTATGCCCGTCGAAGACCTGTTCACCGGGCCCACCAATCCATGCTTTGTTGTCAGCATCAAAACCACCGCCTCCTTGAGTCATATCGATTTGGCAAATTCCCCAGACAGGCATATCGGAACTTGTAAATCCCCCAATTGTGAACATATCATCCGTCTCTATGTTTTGAGTTTGTTTACCCGTTACAATGAAAGTTCTGCCTAAAGATAGAGAATGGGTATGGATGTTAATATTCACGCCATCGACAGTGACGCCGGCATTACAAGACACGTTGCCGGTCAGGGTGCCACCGCTTCTGAGTAAATATTGTGGATGATCGTTATCTCCTAAACCGCCAAGAGAGCCGTGATCGTTATTGAACACACCATCGACATAGCTTTTCGTAGCCAGATGATTGCCTGCAACGGGATTTTGACCGACAACCGCTTGGTTAAAAGTCCATGCCCCGCCAATAGTTTCGTTTGAATTGTTCTGTGCATACTGCGGATGGTCATCATCTCCTAATCCCGCAAGATTGTGGTGTTGGATTATCGGGCCGTTGATACCTCCTGTGTGTATGTGAGAACCAACGTCAACTCCATCAACGAGTTTGCCACCGGCCAGATCGATGTTTTCATTAAATGTCCAGATCTGGCTAATCGTTTCATTCTGGTCTTTGTGAGTGTACTGAGGGTGATCGTCATCATCGAGTCCTAAAATATTTCCGTGCTCAATAGATCCTTCCGTGAAGTGAATTGTCGCATCGTCGACGTGATCGCTTACATCCACACCATCAACTGTCCCTATCGTTGTGATGTTGCCTGTCTCGCCATCGACGCGTGCAGTCTCTGTCAGCCCGTCGTCGGAATAGAATATAAGATCATAACCGTTGATAAAACTCTTGTCGCCTTCGATATCCTCGTCACCAAAGTTGTGAATGACCGTTGCGTCTCCGTGAAGTTTGAGTTCTTCCTTAACGGTCGTGTCGATATCGGCATCTTCGATTGTGCCGTCTCCAAAGGAGATCGTTACATGGGCAAGTAAAATTCCACCGTCACCGGGGTTGGGCGGGGGATTGGCGTTGCCGATGGTATCTTCTGCCCCCTGATAGAGTTTGAACTCCACATCCTCTTCGGTGAATTGATAGACAGTATCTCCAAAGCCATCGATTGCCGGTTCTTTGTCCATTATGTGATAGTAGACATAAACGGAGACAATCTTTTCGTCCCCGGGATTCGCTACCTGAATCGGATCGCCATTTGCATCTTCGATAAAGGGGATGTTGTATGTCTGATTATTGATTATGCGCCGGCCATAGGTATCATACGCAACGCCGGAGTTGGTATCTACCGAAAAATTGGGACCGGCACCGCGCTCTGTGACCTCCATTCCGAAGATCACGCCAGTGTCCTGCGTGAGTTCGAGCAGAAGATTCCACATTGAGTGGTCGATATCCTGATGATGACTCTCTAGCCAGTCGACGTCTGCCAAGAATCGAAAATACCAGTTGTGTTTGTCCATAAAAAGACCTCGCTAATGTACAAATGTATTTATGCCCACCTCGGAAACTCCGACCTCCCAGTGATCCACAAAACCGGGATCGATGGGCTGGATAATCCCGTAATGGGTATGGGCGGGCTTCATAAAGTTAGCGATTACGCGCAGTAACGCCTCTTCGTCCTCCTCAATAATCTGTGGCGTCTGGATAAAGAAGTGAAAGACCCACGCCCCCGGTCGATCGCCGTCCGCGCCGTTATTCGTCGTCTGGGCATAGTACAGGGGTCAAGTCTTTACTCTTTACTTTCGATTGATAATATTGTATCAGCGCGTCATATGGCTCGTCCGCTACG
>PCWZ01000041.1 GCA_002796305.1 Deltaproteobacteria bacterium CG11_big_fil_rev_8_21_14_0_20_49_13 | reverse complement strand
TGAATGCGTTAGTGGCGGCGACGAAGGGGGTAACAACGAATTCAGATCGTTTTTATTCTGCGGTGGCGACGTTTCTCGATTTGGCAAAAATAAATCCTGACCTTGCGCAACAGACGGTTGACGCTTTAATGAGGATGCGGACCGGAGGCCCAGGTCCAACAGAAACGATGAAGGTTGCCGACTTTGTTGTATACGGCAGAAGGATGCGCCTTGCAACGCCGGAGCTTGTTTCTGCCCTCAGACAATTACGAACAGACACCGAGGCCATCGCACAGATAAGGGCGAGTGCCGAAGGTCATCTTAGCAGCCTTAAACTTTCAAGGCCGGATCTTTTTGAGGAATCTTTTTGAGGATTCCCGTAGCTTTTGAGTCCGTCTTGTGGTTTTCACGCTGGAGATCGAGCGCCTTGTCGTAAAATTCGTCTATGGCTCCGTGGACGTCTCCAGCTACGACTATTGTCATGACTATTTCTCCAGCCTCTCAGCTACAGCACAGACGATGTCGAAGGCTTTGTCGAGATCGAATTGCTCGAAATCTTTCTTCCGCAGGACAGAGCCGAGTTCCGAATGAAGCTGTTCCTTAAGAGCCTCTTTGCGTGAGATCGACAAATCGACCTCTTCATTTCCAGGGACTGCGAGTTTTGCAACAACGAGATCGATAAAATCCTTTCTCTGCGGATCAAAACCCATCGAGGCCACCGCATGAAATACATCGTAGAAGTCGCGAATTGCCGGCTTCCGTCTCGTCATCGCTGCTCTAAATTTTTCAGCATAGGCTTCCTCGTAGGCCATGACCGCCGCGGGAAATGCCGATAAGACTTCAGATTCCTTGATGGAATCGATGAGAAGCGTTTTCACTAGTTTATGCTCGATCGGACGAAGAGTATTCTCCCTCAATCCGATTTCGATCTTGATTCTCTCAGGATCTCCCGTCACCTGACTGACATAGGATGCGTAGCCAATATATTGTTTGGATGCATTGTGGCCGCGAAGTCCCATCTCCAATCGGATTCCTGAGACCTCGTGAGCCAGCCTCTCCATGAGATCTTTGTATGGTTCCGCCGCCTTGCTTCTCTCTGCGCGGGTAGCCTCTGACGGGAGAGGGATGACAAAATCCAGATCTTCGCTCAAACGATAGAAGTCGGTGTGCACCTTCGAGAGAGCTGTGCCACCTTTAAAAACAAGCGACGAACTATCGTTCTGGTAAAAGAAGGCGAGCACCAGTGAGCAAAAATAATCCTTCTCAATGAGTTTCGTGCCGAATCCTGTTTCGCCAGCCGTGAACGTAATGGCATCACGAAAGAGCTCGGCCTTTTCATGATAACGACATGATTCAGTAGGTAATGCGATCATTGATTACCACCCCCCAATAAGAATCGACCTGTCCACGCTTTGGTTTTCGTGGAACAAGAGGTATGACGGCTTTCGAATCGCCAATAGCTTTCTTGAGAAAGCGCAAACTGCGTTTTGAATCACCGTTGTGTTCCAAGAGACATCCAATTCGGCGAAGGATCGCCTTGTTGCCGCATTTTATGGCCATCCGCGCGAGCTCCCGTTTGAAGCAAGGATCATCGTGGCATGAGGCGATGATCCATTCAAATGCGCGCGGTATCGTATTAAAACGCGACCAGTCATAAATAGCATCGACCAGCGCCTTGGGCTTAGAAGCCATCACGATCTTTGCGCCGTCCGGCCCAGTTGACCTGATCCATCCTTGAAGCCGCTCAGCCGAGGTCTTGACGAAGACAAATGCATAACCGCCGATTTCCTTTTCTCCTGAAAAACGATCGTTATAGACAAAGAGCCTGTTTGGAACCTGCTCGTCGAAACCGTAGAGGTGAAAGGCATTGGGACCGCTGATCTGATAGGTCGATCCTTCCAACTCCATGAGCTTGGAAAGGAGAAAATATTCGCTTACATTCAGACGGCCTGAAGGAGACGGCTTCGACGGCACACAATACGCTCCCCGTTTGAGGCGAACGATCTGCCCCTTGCCTTCGAGCCTTGAAAGCAGCCTCATCTCTTGAACCTTGGTAATTCCTAGACCTGCAGCAATGTCTCCAAGGAGTAGAACCTCCTTTTTCAGGAATTGGGCATAGGAAACAGCTCTTAACCCCTGACTGCTCATACCGGCCGAACGTTTTTTGTTTTGTATCATATTTCTCGATACTCTCCAAACAAGAGAATACCTCTAAATATAGTATATTGCAACTAAATATATTAGCTTTAATAAACCAATACATACGCATATTACAACCTTTTATCTCTACTCAACGAGATTCAATATTATTTAGTAAGTGAGCCAGTACGCCCAATAATGGCTCGTGTTTTCAGTATTTAGGCCACTTTCAACAAATGCTGAAACATGCCATTTTAAAACCCACAAAAAACCCACAAGACGGACTCGTTTAGGGTGTACTAGGATGAATCGTTATAACATATTGAAATTATTGAATATGAGCGACACGGGCATATTCAAAAGTGTAACATTCCCGTCGCTTTTGAGTCCGTCTTGTGGTTTTTGTTAGCTCCAATTAAGCTCTTTCATGACCGCCTGCATGTCTTCCCAGACGGGGCGCTTCATATTGGGGTTTCTAAGTAAAAAGGCCGGATGGAACGTTGGCATGAGCTTGTACCCGTTCCAGTCGAGGAATTTTCCGCGCAGTTTTGAGATGGGAACCTCGGTCTTTAAGATGTCCTTTGCCGCGGTAGCGCCAAGACAGACTATAACTTTAGGTTTAATGGCCTCGATCTGCTTCATTAAAAATGGAGTGCATGCCTCTATCTCGTCAGGTTCGGGTGCCCGGTTATTCGGAGGACGGCATTTTACTATATTGCCAATATAGACATCACTTCTTTTAAGCCCCATGGCCCCGATTATCTTTGTAAGGAGCTGTCCGGCCCTTCCCACGAACGGTTCTCCCTGATCATCCTCGTCGGCGCCGGGGCCTTCGCCGATGAATATAAGTTCTGCGTGAGGATTTCCAACCCCAAAGACGATGTTCTTGCGAGCCTTAGAGAGCTTGCATCTTTTGCAATCGCCAATTTCGACGCGGATTTTATCTAAAGCGTTGTCATTGCGAGGAGTCCGTAAGGGCGACGAAGCAATCTCCTGCGGGGGATTGCTTCGCCCAGCTACCTGCCTGCCGGCAGGCAGGGGCTCGCAATGACACGCGCTTTTTGGCATTTCTTCTACTCCCATCATCTTTTGATACTTCAAGTGGGTATCAATGTCCTCGATCAACTCTTTTATTCCATTTTTCATAAAATTGTATTAAAATCCAAGGACACGCACTTAATTCCGAGATCGAATTAAGTGCATGTCCCCTATATGCTTATCTATATCATTTTATCAACACTTGTTTTTCTTCTCATCCCGGAAATTGCCCACGCATGGGGACCGGGAACCCACATTGAAATAGCCTTTTCGATGCTGGAAAAGATCGCCCTTATGGCGCCAGCCGTCAGGGCCATAATTGCCGGAAGGGAAGAGTGGTTCGTTTATGGGAACGTTGCGGCCGATATCGTTGTGGGGAAGAAGTTCGCCGGGCATGATAATTGCCATAACTGGCACATAGGAAAAGAGGTGCTAAAAATGGCCCGAACCGACCGTGAAAGGGCGGCGGCCTATGGCTATCTTTCCCACCTTGCCGCAGATACCATAGCCCACAACTACTACATTCCGTTCAAGATGGCAGAGAACTACAAGACAAGGGTTCTTTCACACACATACTGGGAGATGCGCTTTGATATCCATGTGAGCCAAAAGGTCTGGGAAAAGATGATGCGAATGATAAGGGGAAACTTTTCCCCGTTCGACGATCTTCTGGAAGATGTCCTAAGGCATGTCCTCTTTTCTTTCAGGACCAGTAAAACTATATTTTCAAGTATCCTTGCCTTTCAGCGATTCAGGCAGTTCAGACGGACGTTCTCCGTATACGCCAAGAGGTCCCGTTTCAAGCTTGACACCGAAGAAATATCGCACTACATGCGCCTTGCAGAAGGGGCGGCCTTGGAGGTGCTTTCAGATCCGGACGGCGCTCTTTGTCTTCAGAGCGATCCGACAGGCTCATATAAACTTGGGTACGCAGGCTGGTTGAGACGTCAGATCAAAAAAGCCCTGAGAGACAGGACCGTTCACACAAAGGACGTCGAACTCTTGCTCGCCACGGTAAAACAAAAGTTGTATAAGGGTATCAATGAACCGCAGATATTGTTGCCCAATCTGAGTGATCTGCGACCACGGTAGTTTTTATGTTCCTATTCTTTACAGAGATCGTCAAGAAGGGCGTCGTGGACAAGAACGGCCGGTGGCTGGGGCGCCCCCACGATTTTTTAGTGGCAAGGATGGGCGAGTCCTACCCGAGGCTTTCTGCAATAGTCGTTTCAAAGGGCCACATTAACAAAAAATATGCGGTCGTGCCATGGGACCAGGTTCAAAGGACGAACGAACAGTTCCATATAAAGGCGGCCTTCGAGGCGCTTGAGTTTAAGGCCGATTATTTCGAAGAGTCGGCAACGTCGCTTAGAAATAATATATTGGACCAGCAGGTCGTGGATACTTTCAACAGAAAGGTGGTCCGCGTTAACGATATCCACTTCCTGAAGGTGGACAACGATCTTCGCATTGCCCATGTCGATATAGGCTTCAGGGGCATGATGCGCCGGATGGGCTGGCAGATATTCGTCGATTCGGTGGTTGAGCTGATCAACCCCCACTCCACCTATCTTACGATGGAGGGCTTTCTTTCGTGGAAGTTCGTTCAGCCGCTCTCTATCCATCCGGACAAGGGGACCATTCAGCTCAATGTTTCGCATGCTCAGATAAAATCGATCCCGCCGCCGGACCTTTCCGAGATGCTCGAAGAGCTCGACCCCTACCAGCGCGCCGCCCTTTTCAAGACCCTCGATATAACCACGCAGGTGGAGATCATCACCGAGATGGAGATGAAGATGCAAAAGGAGCTGGTCCGCGTGCTCGATGCCAAGTCTTCGGCGGCGCTCTTTGAAAACATGCCTCCCGATGAGGCGGCCGATCTTTTGGGAGAACTTTCGAGAAGGTCCGCCGACAGGATACTTACACATATAGGTACGAAGAAATCGAAGAAGCTCTCGACCCTTCTTTCCCACAAGAGCAGGTCCGCGGGCGGCCTTATGACCACGGAGTTCATAACTCTCGGCGATATTATGACCGTCGGCGATTCCATAGAACATATCAAGAAGATGGAGACGACGGCCGAAACTATCTACTACGCCTATGTGGTAGATAGCGCGGACAGGCTCCATGGAACCGTGACCTTCAAGCGTCTATTGCTGGAGCCGCTGGACAGGAAAGTAACGGATATCATGCAGACAAAACCTCCGTGTGTTCATGTGGACGACAGCGCAAAGGAGGTCGCCTACGTCCTGGATAAATATAACCTGATGGCCATCCCCGTTATCGACCACGAAAGGGTGATACAGGGGATCATTACGATAGATGACGTTTTAAGCTTGGTCATAGCGGAGACCTGGGGCAAGAAGACGGGTATATTATGAGGTGGCTAAAAGAAAAAAGACCGATACCGAAAGGTTTCTTTAGGAACATCGGGATATTCCTGGCCGTTATCGGGCCAGGGATAATCACCGCCAATGTAGACAACGACGCCGGCGGAATTGCGACCTATTCCGTTGCAGGTGCCGATTTCGGCTACAATCTTTTATGGACGACCATTCCTGTGTGCATTGCGCTGGTCGTCATAATGGAGATGAGCGCAAGACTTGGCGCAGTTTCCGGCAGGGGACTTTCGGACCTAATAAGAGAGCATTTCGGGCTCAAGATAACGTTCTATCTGATGATGATCCTTTTGGCGGTCAACATCGGTAACGTTATGTCCAATTTCGCAGGCGTTGCCGCCGGAATGCAGCTTTTCGGGATAAATAAATATATGTCGGTCCCCTTGGGGGCTTTTCTTGTCTGGGCGCTCGTTGTTAAGGGGACATATAAATCGGTCGAGAAGATATTCCTCTTTGCCTGCCTCTTCTATATCGCGTATGTGGTTTCCGGATTTATCGCCAAACCTGATTGGAACGAGGTCCTCATCAGCACCGTAAAGCCGGTCATTAAGTTGAACAGCATGTACCTGTATATGATAATAGGTATAGTGGGCACATCGATCGCGCCATGGATGCAGTTCTATCAGCAGTCGGCGGTGGTAGAGAAGGGGATAACGGCAGACAGCTATCAGCACGCAAGATGGGATGTTTATGTCGGGGCGGTCGCTGCGATTGTGGTCATCTACTTCATAATACTTACCTGCGGCGCCACTCTTTTTAAGAGCGGGATAAAAATAGAGAACGCCGCCGACGCCGCACTTGCGCTTAAGCCCATCGCGGGCGCCTACTGCTTCAAGCTCTTCGCCTTCGGTCTTGTCAACGCCTCTCTTTTTGCCGGGAGCATAATACCGCTTTCAACGGCATTTACCGTCTGCGAAGGACTTGGATGGGAGAACGGCGTGAACAAGACGTTCAAGGAAGCGCCGCACTTCTACCGGCTCTACACGGCTATAATAGTTATAAGCGCCGCCGCTGTCCTTTATCCCAACTTTCCCCTGCTCGGCACCATGATATTCTCGCAGGTCTTGAACGGAATACTTCTTCCGTTCATACTTATCTTCATGCTTATCCTCATCAACAAGAAGTCGCTGATGGGGGATTTCAAGAACGGTCCCATATTCAACACCATTGCCTGGGCAACCGCGTTACTGCTTATAGCTCTGACGATAGCGCTTGTTGTGACACTTCTATAAGGAGAGTTCATGCTTACACCTTTCGATGTATGGAAAATGTCATCGGCCTTTCAAACGGCAAGGATGATCCTTTCTGCATCCGAGCTCGGGATCTTCGAGGCCTTAAGTTCAGGGGCAAAGGATACAAAAAAACTGGCCAGGCTTTGCAGGTCAAGCGTTCGCGGGATGGAATATATCCTTGATGCGTTGGCCGCGATCGGTATCCTGGAAAAGAACCGCGGTATGTACAGGGTCCCGAAGGCGCTTAATGCAGCGCTTTCACCTGATTCGGAAGACTCGATCCTTCCCATCCTCCGGCACAGTTCCTCCATGTGGTTCAAGTGGCACTGTCTGACCAAGGTTGTTAGAACAGGGAAGCCCGCCGATTGTCTGAAGGAGATGGATAGGGACACAAAGGATAAAAGGGTGGCGTTCATTGGGGCGATGCATGCAATAGCCGTTGGCCGGGGCATTGCGCACTATATTGCCAGAGATTGCAAGGTGGCTTCGAGGCGCAAAAGACTTTTAGATATCGGCGGGGCATCGGGCACATATGCCGTGGCGTTCCTGAACATCTATCCGAAACTTAAGGCGACGATATTCGACCTGCCGGATGTGATACCGATGGCCAAGGCAAGGATAGAAAAAACGAGATTTGCGAAAAGGATAGGTTTTTGCAGAGGAGATTTTGATAGCGACGCCCTTCCAAAGGGCCACGACCTGGCGCTCCTCTCCGCCATCATCCACCAGAACGGCCGCAAAGAGAACCGTGCACTCTATAAAAAGATATATAGCGCGCTCGACGATGGTGGAACCCTTATCATCCGCGATCATGTGATGAGCGATGACAGGACCAAACCTCCGCTTGGAGCGATATTTGCCGTTAACATGCTCGTTGCGACCGACGGCGGCGGGACCTACACATTTAAAGAGATCAGGGAGGACCTGGCGAGCACAGGGTTTTCTAGGATAAAGATGATCCGCAAAGGGGACAATATGGACTCGCTCGTGTCAGCGGAGAAAAGGCTACAGACCTAAGTTGCCAAGCCCGCCCATTTTGGACATTCTTTCGGCCATTCTTAATTGCATCTTTTTGACGGCGCTGTTCATGCAGTCCTTGACCAATCTTTCCTGTCGGCCTTGATCGAGCCCTGCATTGAGTGTAACCTCTTCAACTTCCATTTTGCCATTAATGGTCACCTTTACGCCGTCCTTTTCGATATCGAGCTTTTCTTTGCCAAGCTGGTTCTGAAGGTCGCGAAGCTGCTTTAGTTGTTTTAGTTTGTCGAACATTTTGTTCTCCTTGCCTCGGCGGGCTTTAATTTAGGGGAAAGACCGCAAAAACAAGCGGGTCCCATATCATGTGTGAGATAAGTACAACAACGAGCGAGTCTGTCAATAGATATAAATAGCCCCAAAATAGGCCGCAGGTGAGCGCTGCAAGGATAAGGACAGGATTAAGTGTAGGTATATGAACGGCCGTATATATTGCCGCGGTGATGATAAGACCCGGATATTTGCCCAAATTATCGGAGAACTTTTTCTGGATATAGCCGCGCCAGAAGAGCTCTTCGCCAAAACCTATCGGAAAAAAGAGAAGTATCGCTACTACAAAAGCAGGGGCGTAGCCCATATTACCGTAAACAGCCCCAAGGTTCTCCGCGTGAGTGGGCACAAAGAACGGAAGGAGCTTTTTGCCGGTCCAAAATACAAGATAGAGAGCCATGGCGGAAGCTATTCCCAGAGATATGTTCTTGAGGTTGAGCTCTTCTTCTTTAAAGAGAGGCCTTCCGAATAGATATGAGATAACGATAAGCATAGATGTGGATGTACTCATCATCACCCAGAAGTTGAAAGGCTTTAAGACGAACATGATGAACCATAGGACGAATGCAATAACTATACTGAGACATGTCATCCCTGCGAAAGCAGGGATCTCATGCGAGCAAGCCATGTCCCCGTTCTCACGGGGATGACATTTGTTGATTAGCCGGACCATATTGAGATTAATATCGAGATGATGAAAAGAATGCTGAATGCGGAATGGAACTGCGCGGTACGGGCGTCAATGTCGGCAAATTCCGCCTCGGGCGTGCCGGATTTATTCTTGACCGCCTTTATGAGCTTAACGGCCGAAGGAATCGATGCGAACGTCAAAAGAGATATCCATGTAAGGTTCGCAAAAATTATAAGTATCGGTATCATGACGTAGGCGCCGATAAGAAGCGCGTAATACATCCTCTTAGCGTTCTCTTCACCTATCATGATGGGAACGGTCCTGATCTTAACAACGCTGTCGTTCTTGATGTCGCGAAGGTTGTTGCTGTGAAGAACGGCGTCAACAAGGAGAGCTACCGGTATGGCGTAAAGAGCGGGAGCCCAGGCGAAATGTCCCGCCTGAACAAAGAATGCGCCAAGGCACATTGCGGGCCCAAAGGCGAGGAATACCGCAATATCTCCCAGCGCACGATATTTAAGGATGAAAGGGTTCACTGTGTAGAAGAACCCTAAGAAGGCGCCAAGCGCGATGAGCCAGACAAGATCCGATCCATGTGCAAGCGTTAGTATAAAAAATAGGCCTATCGCAGATGCAACGATGAAACAGACGAGCGCCGCCAGAAAATTCTCTTTTGGAGTAAGAAGTCCTTCAACAAGGACGCCGCTTGAGCCGTATCTCCCTTCCCGATCGACCCTGTTCTTGAAATCAAAGTAGTCAGAGAAGATATTTGCGCCCGCATGGGCCAGCCAGCAGCCGAGGATCGTTAGAATAAGGTAGAACCACTTTATATGCATCAAGGGGTTCTCATACATGGCTATTACCGCCGCCAAAATGGGGGGAACGATACTTACCGTAAATGAAAAGGGCCTTGCCGCCCGCCAGTAGATCTTTATTTTTTCCATATATTAGACCTTTTCAAGTGCGGTCTTGAGGGCTTTGATAAGATCGTCGACATCTTCAATGCCAACAGAGATACGAACGAGTCCGTCCGTAAGGCCGCCCTTTTCGCGTTTTTCCTTAGGGACGCATGCGTGCGTCATTGAGGCAGGGTGCTGGATCAGGGAGTCGACGCACCCGAGAGATACGGCAAGTGTGAATATCTCGATGTTGTTCATCAGTTTCTTTCCCGCTTCAAGTCCGCCCTTAAGATCGAACGATATCATTCCGCCAAAATCCTTCATCTGCCTCTTCGCGAGCTCATAATAGGGGTTCTTCTTGAGGCCGGGATAATGGACGTGCGCAACCTTTGGATGGCCCTGCAAGAATTCGGCTATGGCCATTGCATTGCTACAATGTTTATCCATTCTAACAGGGAGCGTTTTTAGCCCTATATTGACAAGCCAGCTGTCAAAAGGGCTCGGGCTGCCACCGACATCCTTGATCACGGTGTAGATAGCGCTCTTGACGTCATCGTGAAATGTCGTTGCGAGCCCGCCAACCACCGTTCCGTGCCCGCATATATATTTTGTTGTGGAGTGGACGACTATATCCGCGCCAAGCTCCATAGGCCGCTGGAGATAGGGGGTTGCAAATGTGTTGTCTACGATCACCTTCATATTTGGGTTCACAGACTTTACTATCCTTGAAATCGCCTCAATGTCCGAAACAACGAGCAGCGGATTTGCTGGCGTCTCGAAGAAGAAGGCCTTTGCGTCGCGGTTTGCCTTGACGACCATCCCTACCGCCTCCAGGTCGGCAGTATTTACCTCGACCGTATTTATACCGAAGCGCTTTAGCACATTGGAGGCGAGGTGTTCGGTGGCTCCGTAAAGTACGTCGCCCATTATTATGGTATCGCCCTTGCCTGCAAGGGCCATCAAGGTCGATGCTATCGCCGACATGCCGGAAGAGAACGCTAAGGTGGATATCCTGAGGTCTGGGTTCTTCTTCTTTACTTCAGCTCCTTCCAACGCGTTCACCTTTGCCTCCAAAAGCCTTACGCTTGGGTTTCCAAGGCGGGTGTACATGTATCCGTCTTTTTCGCCCGCAAATATCTGGGCGCCTTCTTCAGCCGTCTTGAACACGAAGGTCGATGTCTGGTAGATCCCGCCGGTATGAGCCGAAAAATGGGGTTGCCCGACATGCTCGCCGGCATGGACGGCCCTGGTGGCAAAGCCGCAGTTAAGGTAGAATTCCTTGATCAGGTCCCGACTTTTTGAATCTTCCATATAAATGCCTCCTTATTGTTAATGATGGGATGCCGTTTACTACACGTAAATGAAGGGTACAACAATTAAATATTAAAGGAAAAAGAAGTCGCAGATTCGGACCAAGCAGGGACCTTCATGAACCAGCTCCCCAAGGATATAGACCTAGAGCTCACGCTGCTCCATTTTGGGCAACGTATCTTCGATCTCATAATTGTTTTCATAGGCATTTTTTGAAAATCTTGAATCTTGAGAGAAGCTTGTCCAGAGAAAACAAACCTCCTCCCGCATCGATCAAGGCAATAGAGCTCATTAGAAGGACAAGCGGATAATAGGGATCGTCCTTGTCGGCCGTGATTATTGCGATGAGCATAATGATGCAAAATGGAAACGCGGTAAGCCTTGTGGCAAAACCCAAGATGAGAGCCAGTCCGCCAGCAAATTCGGTGATGGCAACTAGATAACCGTTAAAGACCGGAAATGGTATGCCCAAATTCTGGAAATAAGTAAATACCGCGTCAAGGCCGTATCCACCGAACCAACCAAAAAGTTTACCGGCGCCCGCCTTAAAAAAGATCCCTCCGACAACGATTCTCATCAGGCTGACACCGAAACCTGTTTGTGTGAAAATTATTTTATAAATAAGTTTCAATATGCCTCGAATATATTCCCATATTCTCCATTAATCAAGGCCATTTTCGAATTGAAAATATTCTTGATATTTTGAGCTTATTTCAATATAAAAACCGCGATGACATTTCGGTAAGTCGTCAATAAAAAAGGGGGAGACGATGAATAAAGAGAAGATCAGGAAGGTGCTGTCTAAGGTAGGAGTGGCCGGTCTTGCCACAACAGTCGGCATATTCACCAGCGCTGTTGTCAACGCAGGCAATAGTTGCGGCAAGGGCTCATGCGGATCGAAGAAAGTTGAAGCATCGGAGAAGGCGGAAGATGCAGGGAAGACGTCTTGCGGTGCCGGCATGAAAAAAAGCGAGACAAAGAAAGAAGAGATGACAGCTCCGGCAAAAAAAGAAACCAAAGCAAAAAAGAAAAAGAACAAAAAAGAAGCCAAGTCGTCTTGTAGCAAGTAAGACATTTGTTTTTGGACAGGAAGATTGTGAGCACATCATCAAAAGACGAGGCCTGTGCGATTTTTCCCCTCTGCCGCTCTCTCGTCGGTGGCGAGAGGTGGAAAACCTTGCTCGCCATGTCCGGCAATTCTACGACAGCCGAATCTTTCGTGGATATGTTCTCCTCGCAGGTGGAGAATTTAGGGTTGCCGCCATTTTTATCCCAACTCGCAAAGCTCGAATGGACAAAACATGTCGTAGAGCGTTCAACTATTGAGATCCCTAAAGAAGCGACGCAGTTCAAGTTGAATCCGACGCTTGAAGTGTTGGATCTTTCCTGGAAGCTAACGCCTTTTTTAAATGGGATCGAGGATATTACGTGCGTTCAACCGTCACCAGAAAAGGAATGGGCAATAATCTGGCAAAATCCAAAAGACAGAAAAGTGCTGGTTGAACCGGCTTCCAATGAGGAGTTGCTTGCGATCAAGGTATTGGCCGAAGATATGACGCCGGAAGATGCGGCAGACGCCGGCGAAATTCCTGTGGGCGCAATTGACCGCGCGATCTTGGCCGCCGTCGAAAACGGGTTGGTGCTTGCTCCCCGCTCGCGCATCAGAAGAAATGAGATGTTCCTTCCTGCAGGTACTCCGGAATGTTTTATCACGGCAAAGACATTTACGCTTCAGTGGCATATCACCAATGTTTGTGACCTTTCCTGCAAACATTGCTATGACCGAACAAAGCGTTCGCCATTAACATTGGAACAGGGAAAGCGCGTTCTTCGCGATTTCCGCGAATTCTGTCGGGAGCGGCACGTTAGGGGGAACGTTTGTTTTACCGGAGGGAACCCATTTCTTTACCCGGAGTTTTTCTCACTCTATGAAGCTACGTCTGCAATGGGTTTTTCGACGGCCATTCTCGGTAATCCCGTACCAAGAAGCAAGATCGAAAGATTGGTTGCGATCCAGCGACCCGGCTATTTTCAGGTGAGCCTGGAAGGGGAGCCAAGCCATAACGACGATATTCGCGGCAGGGGATTCTATCTCCGTGTTATCGAATTTTTGGGCATGTTGCGCGATATGGACGTTTCGTCGGCGGTTATGCTCACGCTGACAAAGGACAATATCGATCAAGTGCTTCCTTTGGCCGAACGGCTTCGAGGCCACGCCGAATACTTCACCTTCAATAGGCTTTCATGTGTAGGTTCAGGAGCGAACTTAAGCCTGCCGACACGAGAACGGTACATTGCATTCCTGCACGCTTTCGTAGATGCGGCGCAGGCCAATCCGATCATCGGGTTCAAGGACAACCTTATAAATATCGTTCTTCATCAAATGGGCAAAGAGCTCTTTGATGGTTGCACCGGTTTTGGTTGCGGCGCGGCATTCAACTTTCTGGCGATATTGCCGGACGGAGAGGCGCATGCTTGCAGAAAATTTCCATCGCCGCTTGGCAATGTTTTCCATAAGACCATCACGGAAATTTATGATTCAGAGACTGCAGAACGCTTTCGTCGCGGGTGCCGTGCCTGCGATGGATGCGCGCTCAAGGCCGTGTGTGGAAGCTGTCTTTCGATTGCAAGTAGCCATGGTCTTGATATGTTCGAACAACAGGATCCATACTGTTTTATGAAATCGACGTAAACGTGAAGCAAACGGGGTCACAAACGGGGTCAGGCTGAACTATTTAACTATTGACAGCATGTTAGATATTGCCTGACAGGTTTTGAACGTATGGCTCGCAAATCAAGAATTGAATTTCCGGGAGCTGTTTATCACGTCACGCGTGGAAATAATCGGCAGAAGATATTTGCCAACGATGGGGACCTCGGAGATTTCCTTAAGCTTTTAAAACGGTACAGAGAGAAATTTCAGTTCAATTTATACGCTTACTCGTTAATGCCAAATCACGTGCATATGCTAATTGAAGCCGGCGAAATTCCCCTGTCACGGGTAATGCAGGCGTTACAATTTAATTACACGCAGAAATTCAATCGCAGGCATAAGAGAAAGACAGATAAAGACCATTACGCGCGAAAGGCTTGGCACCAAAGAAAGGGGGATGGTGGCCTATATTTGCAAAGCGTTTGGCGGCAAAAGCTCCGGCGAGGTAGCCAGATATTTTGGCTGGAGCGATGTGATCATGTCTAGGCTGATCAGGCAGATTGAATTTGAAAAAGACGATGACAGAGAGCTTAAGAAACAGATGAAGAAGATCGAGCTGGAGATCAAAGGTAAATACAGACCTCTATTGGTCCGAGAGATAAAAGTTAAATAGTTCAGCCTGACCCTGTTTATGACCTGTTTACTGTTTACTGTTTACTGTTTTGACCCTGTTTATGTTTAATTTACTACCAAGCGATAGGATTATAAGCTGGAGGAAAGTTATGAGCGAAGCAGGAAAAACGAGATACATTCTGTATGCCCGCAAATCGTCAGAGAGTGAAGGCCTATCCTGCCCTTGAGGTCGAATGCAAAAGGTTAGAACCAGAGCAAATCCCCGAAAACAAAGAACGGAACGCTCTAAACTGTCACCGGCCACCCGAAAAACGACAATTAGTGGCCGGGTCAAATGCGACGATTACCTGATGGGTTCATTTACGATTCCTTTTTGTTTTTAGCAAGGGCATTTTCTTCCAAACGATAGCTCTTCCCCTGAAAAGATAACATATGGGCATGATGCATGAGCCTGTCGAGGAGAGCAGAAGTGGTAGCGGCATCGCCTAAGGTTTTGGGCCAGTCTTCTATCGGTCTATTGGATATCATGATAGTAGAAGCGTGTTCATAGCGCCGCATGATAATTTCGAGGAGTTCTTCCGCGTCATCATATTTGAGGCGTTTGAAGCCCATGTCGTCAAGGATAAGCAGGTCGGTCTTAAGGAGCCTGGCGAAGAGGCTTTTGCGCTGGCCGGTTGCGGTGGCCTCCATGATGTCGGCAATAAGGTCGTGGATCTGGAAGTAAAGCGAAGAATAACCTGCGTGGATAGCGCAGAGGGCGATAGCGTTCATGAGGTGCGACTTGCCCGTTCCCGGTTGTCCGATGGCGATAATATTTTCATGTTCAGCGATAAATCGGGCGGTGGCAAGTTCGCAGACGATCTTTTTGGGTGTTTTTGGATTGAACGACCAGTCGAAGTTGTCGAGGCGTTTCAGGGGATTTAATCGTGCAAGTTTGAGGCGCCGGTCAAAGAGGCGATCCTTTCTTCTTGTTGTCTCGTCGTCCAGGAGGAGTTGAAAGAACTCCATCGGGGCGAGCGCTCCGTCCGTTGCCTGCTGAATACGCGCGGGCAGTGAGGCTATCATGCCGGAAAGTCGGAGGGATCTAAGGGTTCGTTCAAGCTCTTGGTTGATCAACATGTTTTTTCCTTTCTGTTTCAGTTCGTTGGTTAGTTGTTTTTGATACCGG
>PCWZ01000040.1:17255-20854 GCA_002796305.1 Deltaproteobacteria bacterium CG11_big_fil_rev_8_21_14_0_20_49_13 | reverse complement strand
TCTCCATAAATCAAGTGTTTGCTTAGAGATTGCCGCGCCCCTTCGGGGCTCGCAATGACAGAACAAGCAGGTTTTTAGAGGCGCCCTCAAAATAATTACCTAGATTTTAATTGTTTGAAACATCTTGCTTCCATTTTTCTGAAATGTTTGTTAGTGGTCATACTTAATGAAAAAGCTGGCAATTCTAGGTAGTACAGGGTCTATTGGCATCTCAACGCTAGATGTAGTTGCGCGCAATCCTGATAAATTCTGCGTCGTTTCACTGGCCGAAGGCCACGATCCAGTAAAACTATTTGAGCAGATAAATAAATTCAGGCCCAAGATCGTATCTGTCCACGACAAAGAGGCCGCCGATAAACTAAAGAGCTTAGGACCTATCGATTGTAAGGTCCTTTTTGGAATTGAAGGTGCCTGCGAGGTAGCAACATATCCGGACGCCAACCTTGTGGTCTCGGCCATTGTAGGCGCGGTGGGCCTGAAGCCGACCTATAAAGCCATCGAGGCCGGCAAGAACGTGGCCCTTGCAAATAAAGAGACGCTCGTTGCCGCAGGGCCTGTTGTAATGAAGAAGGTCGCTTCGATGGGCGTGAAGCTGATACCGATCGATAGCGAACACTCGGCACTATTTCAGTCTTTGATAGGCCACAATCATAAAGAAGTAAGACGCATGATACTTACGGCCTCCGGCGGCCCGTTCAGGGCGTATACGCTTGAGCAACTTAAAAACGTCACTCTCGAACAGGCGCTGAAGCACCCCAACTGGAGCATGGGCGCCAAAATTACGATAGACTCGGCCAGCATGATGAACAAGGGTCTGGAGGTGATAGAGGCGCGCTGGCTATTTGACATGCCGGTCGAAAAGATAGAGGCGGTGATACACCCGCAAAGCATTGTGCACTCGATGGTAGAATACATCGATGGCGCCGTTGTTGCCCAGATGGCGTTACCCGATATGCGCGGGCCAATTGCATATGCCCTTGCCTACCCTGACCGTGTTGAGAGCGGGGTCGAGTTTCTAGATCTTACAAAATTCGAGAAATTGACCTTCACAAAACCGGACCTTGAAAAATTCAGGTGTTTAAAGCTCGCCTACAATGCCGCAAAGGCCGGCGGAAGCGCACCATGTGTCCTAAACGCAGCCAATGAGGTAGCCGTTTCCGCGTTCCTTGATAAAAAGATAAGTTTCTTGGATATTCCAAGGATAGTAGAAGAGGTATTAAACAAAGACAGACCTCAAGAATTCTCAAGCCTGGACGACGTTTTTGCCACCGACAAATGGGCAAGGACCGAAGCTTCCGAGGTCATTTAAAAGGCACTTACTTATTCTCTTTTTGACACTTGGCCTTATTCCTGTTATCTACCCCCGACCATGACAATTCTATACTTTATTATTGCGATAGGCGTTTTAATTCTGGTCCACGAGCTGGGACATTTTATCGTGGCAAGAAGGAACGGAATTAGGGTCGAGAAGTTCTCTATAGGCTTTGGACCGGCCATACTTAAATTTAAACGCGGCGAAACGGAATATAAGATAGCCCCAATACCCATTGGCGGGTATGTCAAGATGACCGGAGAAGACCCGGACGACGCAGGCGGCGCCACCGACGAACGCTCTTTCATGAACAAGACCATATGGCAGAGGGTAAAGGTGACTGCGGCGGGCCCTTTGACCAATCTTGTATTTGCCCTTGTCTTTATGCCGGTAGTTTTCCTTATCGGCAGGATGGAGCCGGCGTTCTTGAGCCAGCCTCCGGTTGTGATGGGCGTTAAGGCGAATTCACCAGCGGAACTTGCCGGTATCAAGAACGGGGATGAGGTAAAGACGGTCAACGGCAAGGGAGTCTCAACATGGGACGATCTCCAGAAAGATATCATAATCTCCGCCGGTCAAGAGATAACGTTGGGATTTTCCCGCGATGGTAAAGATATAAGCGCAACGATGAAAGTAGAGACTATGCCGGAGATCAAGGCCGGCTTTGTGGGAATTGAACCCGGATTCTTTTTGGGCAATGAGGCGAACATCGATCAGGTCATGGCAAATGGCCCGTCTGCAAAGGCGGGGCTCAAAAAGGGTGACAAGGTCGTAGCCGTTAACGGGAACCCTGTTGACGGATGGATAGAGATGACAGAGCTGATACACTCGAGCGGCGAGAAACCTCTTAAGTTCACTGTTGCACGCGAAGGCAAGGTGCTGGATTTCGATATTGTGCCCGAGTTCAACAAAGACGCAAATAAGTGGGTGGTTGGGATAGTAAAGAGCCTTCGCTCTACCGATATGCCGATGGTAAAAAGGCAGTACGGCCTTATCGAGGCGGTAAAACATGGAACGGAAGAATGCGTTAAACTTACAGGCCTCACCTTTGAGGTCCTTAAAAGGCTCTTTACCGGGCAGTTATCATATAAATCGCTTGGCGGGCCGATCCAGATAGCTCAGGCATCAGCCGCCGCGGCCAAGTACGGTCTGCCTGAGTTCATATATTTTCTCGCGTTCCTAAGCATTCAGCTGGGGATATTAAATCTCATGCCGATACCCGTTCTCGACGGCGGGCACATTCTCTTTTGCGGAATTGAGGCGGTTACGGGGCGAAAGATACCGAACAAGGTTCGCGCTATAGCCCAATATGTGGGGCTCGCGCTATTGCTCACGCTTTTCATGGTGATAACAGTTAACGATATAGACAGCGTCTGGGGAATAAAGAGCATGATAAGCAAGATCTCTTCGCTTGTGTCATTCTGAGCGGAACGCGAAGAATCCCCTTTAGCTGGATGCGGAGGATCCTTCGGGCTTGCGTCTTCAGGATGACAACGGGCATGAACATTCTTTCAATAGACACATCAACGCATGCGGGTTCGATCGCCGTTCTCGACGGTGATGCTCTGCTTTCGGAAATTTCTTATCAAACAAAGTCGGGTCACTCGGAAGTCCTTATAAAAGAGATAGAGGCGGCGCTTAAGAAAGCAAAGTTAAAGATAGAGAGCATCGATGCCTTCGCAGTTGCCATAGGTCCAGGGTCGTTTACGGGTCTTCGAATAGGCCTTGCCACCGCGAAGGGTCTTGCACTTGAAGGAAACAGGCCGATCTTAGGAATATCTTCGCTTGAGGCGCTGGCCTATTCCTTACGAAGCATGAAGCACGAAGCACGAAGCATGAACATCGTTCCGTGCATAAATGCCTATAGAGGTGAAGTTTATGTTGCCACATATAATATCGTGCCTCATGCCTCCTGCTTCCTGCCTCAGATTATGCTCAACGAGTGTTCAATAACTCCCGATGCCCTTTGCGACAGATTGAAAGATATAGAAGACGAGCTTTTCTTTATCGGCGACGGGGCGATTCAATATAAAGATATATTTGCACAGCGCCTTGGCAATAGATTTGTACTTTCAAAAGAAAAGATATTTCCAATCGCAGGGGCGGCCGGACTTATTGCATTTAAAAGGCTTCAGAAGAACGAAAGGGATGAGCTTATCCGGCTCATCCCTAATTATATCAGAAAGTCAGACGCCGAAACGAAGGCGCTATAGTATTTCAACTTCTTATTCGTATGCCAGTGCGAATAAGAAGTTGAAATACTTATAGTTTTTAACAAAGGTATTAC
>PCWZ01000040.1:422-17224 GCA_002796305.1 Deltaproteobacteria bacterium CG11_big_fil_rev_8_21_14_0_20_49_13 | reverse complement strand
CAACTTCTTATTCGTATGCCAGTGCGAATAAGAAGTTGAAATACTTATAGTTTTTAACAAAGGTATTACTAACCAAAGGTTAAAATACTATAAAACCCTCCTAACCCCTTCTCATCTTATTATAAAGTTCCAGATATTCGCCTGCCGATGCCTTCCAAGAGAAGTCGTCGGCAAACGCCGTTTGTATCAGTTTGTTCCACGCCGGCTTGTTCTTATAAGCCTCAAGCGCTTCGTGGATGGATGCCAGCATCGCCTGGTGCGTGTAGTCTGTGAACTTGAAACCGTTCTCGCGGTTCTTTATGGTGTCGTCGAGACCGCCTGTTGCGCGGACGATGGGTATGGTGCCATATTTGAGGCTGATGAGCTGGTTGAGTCCGCACGGCTCGTAGCGCGACGGCATTAGGAACATGTCGCTTCCTGCCTCGATCTGATGCGCTAGGGTGTTATCGAAGGCGATACGAACCCCCATCTTTTTCGGGTAATCTTTAACGACCTGCAGGAGCATTTCGTGGTATTTCTTCTCACCCGTGCCGAGTATAACCAGCTGAACATCCTCTTTCATCAGCTCAGGCATTGCCGCTTCGATGAGGTCAAAGCCCTTTTGAGAGGTGAGCCTTGAAATAAGACCTATGATCGGCACATCTGCTCTGATCGGAAGCTTGTACGCTTCTTGAACAACCCTTTTACAGTCGGCCTTTCCGCCCTGACTCTTGGGGTCGAACTTTGCGGGGATAAGCGGGTCGGCAGCCGGGTTCCATTCGGTGTAATCGATGCCGTTGATAATACCGTAAAGAACGTTCTTGCGGTAGCTAAGAGCGCCTTCAAGTCCGCAGCCAAATCCAGGCGTTAATATCTCTTCGGCATATTTCTTGCTGACCGTGTTTATGACATCGGCAAAAGCTATGCCGCCCTTAAGAAAGTTCATCTTGCCATAGAACTCGAGCTTGTCGAAGGTGAAAAAATCCCATGGCAGGCCTGTTAAAGGCATTGCGGTATGCGGGAAGAGTCCCTGGTAGCCCAAGTTGTGTATCGTTAAAAGGACCTTCGCCTTTGCCAACGCCTTGTGGGTCTTGTAAATGCTCTTCATATAGACTGCCGCCATCGATGCCTGCCAGTCGTGCAGGTGGATGATGTCCGGTTGAAGCTGGGACGCCACAGAAAGGGCGGCGCGCGAGAAGAAAATAAAACGCTCGGCGTTATCGGGATAATCCCCCTCTGCCGTCTGATACAGCTCCGAACGTCCGAAAAACTGCTCGTTCTTGATGAGATAGGCGGTCACATTGTGCGCCATCTTGCAGGTAAAGAGCTCGCCTTCTATCTCCTTGTTGCCAACGGTCACTCTGATCTTTTCTTCGGCATCTTTTATCTTATGTTTCTTGGGCGAAATTTTGGAGGTGTAATAGGGGAGGATGACGGAAAGCTTGTGTCCTTTCTCCGCCAGGGCGAGCGGCAGGGCTCCCGCAACATCCGCCATGCCGCCGGTTTTGCAAAAAGGGACCGCTTCGGAAACTATTTGGATTATGTTCATATGTTGATCTGCCAGCAAGGCAAGCAAAGCCAGCAAGGCAAGCAAAGCGGAAGAATCTGACTTTGCCGGCATTGCTGGCCTGAAACTTTGCTGGTAGCCTTGTTAAGTGTCCACCTCTCTTAAGAACTGCGCCGAGATCTCCGGCGAAGTGGGGTTGATATAGAATCCGCTTCCGCGTTCGAAACCTGCCATGCGCGTAAGCCTTGGGGTTATTTCGATATGCCAGTGATATACTTCCGGATTATGCATTGCCAGAGGCGCTGTGTGGAGCATGAAGTTGTACGGGGGGTCGTTCAGCGCCTTTTCGAGCTTTTTGAGCGTCCTTTGCATTATCTGGGAAAGGTTGTGGATCTCATGTTTCGTTGATTCCGAGAAGTAGGCGGTATGTTTCTTTGGCATTACCCAGACCTCGAACGGGAAACGCGGCGCGAAAGGACAAAGGGCTATGAAATCTTCGTTCTCGAGCACCACGCGTTTCTGGTCCTCTATCTCCTGGGTGATGATATCGCAGTAGAGGCATCGTTCTTTATATGAATAGTAATCGTTCGCTCCGCTCAGTTCTTCTATGACCGTCTTTGGAAGAATGGGAAGGGCGATGAGCTGACAGTGTGAATGTTCAAGGCTGGCACCTGCGCGAAGGCCGTGATTTTTGAACACGAGCACGTAACGGAAACGCTTGTCCTTCTTAAGGTCGAGTATGCGGTCGCGGAACGCCCAGAAAACATCCTCGAACTGCTGTTCCCCAAGGTTCGCAAGGTTCAAATTATGGTCCGGAGACTCGACAATGACTTCATGTGCGCCGATACCGTTCATCATGTCATAGACGCCGTCGCCCTTTTTATTGGCGGAACCTTCTATCATAAGGGCCGGGAATTTGTTGGGGACAACGCGTAAGCTCCAGCCGGACTTGTTTGCCAGTCCGCCTCCCGGTCGATAAGCGAGCACTTCCGGAGGCGTAACGTGTTCGTTGCCGTAGCAAAAGGGACAAAAGCCCCCCTTTTTCTCTTCCCTTTCGTTCTTAAAATCGGATGGCCTCTGCGCCCTTTCCGTTGAGATGATCACCCACCTCCCAACGATCGGATCTTTTCTTAGTTCAGGCATTTTCTCTCTCCTTGCCACGCCGAAGCTTTTAGCGTAGGCGGGTTTTAGTTGAATTCTAATGTTATCTTGAAATCAAATTCCTTTTCACCCTCAGGAATTACGGCGGTCCATAATATACACGAGCCTTGATAAAGCAAGTCAAAACCCGACTCAGACTGCGAAACGGTGTTGATAGGATAGCGCCATATGTCCATCGTGGTGTCGGAGCTTATATCAAGATTGAACTTAAAATATTCATCTACCAGCCTTAAGCGGTTCGTCCTTTCGGGGCCCTTTACGACGTCCATCAGTTCCCTTGCACCGTCAGGAAGCAGATAGTATCTTCCCTTGTCGTGTCCCGCAAGAAGGGTCAGGTTAAGTCCCGTGCCGAAGCGCAAGGGCTCTTTCAACGGCTCTTTCCATTTTAGCGCATATTCTACAACGAGTCTGGCTTCATGGGTCATGTGATAGAGTTTTTCGATATGGAGCCCGTCATATTCGGCGGTCAATACAAGGTGGTCCTTGTCCGTTGATATTATTTTGTACGGAAGTTTGCACAGGCTGACCTTATCTTTGAGTTCGTTAAGGTTGGCCGGGTTCTGGAGTGCTTGCCATATATGATCGCAAAAGGAGAGCCTGTTGCAGGTGTCATATGCAATAGGACCGGCATCGTTCGGGTCCTTGCTTAGATCGTGTATCGAAGAGATCCCTAATCCGTTCTCTTCTGCGCTCGTGCGCTTATGAACTTCGGCGTTTTTTTTATGATAGGCCTCTTCGCGCCTTGCGAGGACGTTCCTTAGGTTCAATTTTGATCTTCTGTGAGAAAGTTCAAGCAATCCCGCCCCCTCGCTCGGCTTTATGACGGCTATAAGATGTTTGTTAGATAGCATCACTTCATCCGTCAGGTCGCGGTCGATATCACATCTTTCTATTCGCACATGTTCTTTGGCGTCCGGATCGTGGTCTAAGGCATCAAGTATGTTATCGGCGTCGATAAGGTTCTCAAATATCGCATGGCGGAGATAGTTAAGATAAAGCCCGCCGAAAAGACCGTGCCAGTAGGCGCAATTGCACTGAGCGCGATAGAGCGCATTGCGCGCATTCGTCATTGCGAGTCCGTCTTCGGACGAAGCAATCTCCTGTGTATGATTTTTGCCGGGGGATTGCTTCGCTTGCGCTCGCAATGACATCGCTTCTTCCAATTTTTCGCTCACATACAGCATTCGCTTGTGCATGTAGTTAGATTCCGGATATTTAGTGAGGAAATTGTCCCAGTAGCCACCTCGCACGAACGGCTTTGCCTCCTCCCACTTGCCGTTTTGTTCAAGAAAGCCCTTGATAGATTCCATCTGATGGATGGCATGCGCCGGCATGGACCATTCGCCCATTTCGTGATATGAACATGTGGGAAGGTAGACGGTATTTTCCGGTCTTCTCCCGGCATAGAATTCGGAAAGGGTGAGGGTCCTTATCTTATCCTTATTATCCAAAAGGAGCTTAAAGAATTTCCTCAGCCAGCCTTTTTCTATCACCCATTCATGGGTTCCCGGCCAGAGTCCGAACTTCTCACCGTCATCGCCGTAGGTCACGGCGCCGCCCGGATATTTATCGGAGAGGTACAATAGATGGGCAATGACGTCTTCCGGGAGCTTAAACGGGATCTGGTAGCGTAGCGTCTTGTCGGATGCAAAGATGGATGTCGTTTTTCCGTGTCTTTCGGTAAGGTGATGGTTCAGTATGAATTCATCCACAACCCCGGCCGCGCGGAAATGCTCGTCATCGAGTATCGTATATTTTATGTCGTTATCGGCCAGAAGGGTCGTGAGCGAGGGTTCCCATATTCTTTCGGTCATCCAGATCCCTTTAGTGGAGATGCCTGCCTCTTTTTCCCAGAACTCGCGCATCATCTTTAGCTGGCCCGCGGCGTCCCTTGGAGGGATAACAGCGAGGATTGGTTCATAGTATCCTCCGCCAAGAGGCTCTATCTGCCCGGCCTTTATCATTCTAACGAGTTTTTTTAGATATTCCGGCTCATTTTTCTTTGCCCAGTCAAGCAAGGGACCCGAATGATGGAGCGATATCTTTATTTGAGGGAACTCTTCGAGTGTGTTCAGCACCGGCCAGTAACACTTTTTGAATGCCATGTCGAAGACGTGCTCAAAATTTCCCACCGGCTGGTGGTTATGCAATGCAAGTAATAAGGTTATCATATGCAATCCGCCAACGGCGGATCTCCCAAGACAGGGACATGCTTCATCGTCGCCATGCCCCCATGCCTCATCATTTATTCAGTATATCCGCTGTGTGAAGCGTGTCCCTACACTCTCCACATCTGTCTTTCATATGTTTCATCGGGCACAATGAAGGTCATGTGAGAGTAGTGCCTGGTTTCTATCCCTTTTTTCACCACCGTTAGAATAATCGTAACCTCTTCGCCTGGAGAGAATCCAAGCTCTTTAAAATTAAAGCCCAGCTCGCACACGCTTTTTACCGCCCATTTTGTGTTAAGACCCCCTTTGCCGTATTCTCCTTCAGGATCGGCAACGAACTCAAACTGATATTTCGTGCCGCTAAAATACAACCGTGTCTTGAATTGGTGCTTGTTGTGGAGATAGATGATTATCTCTTCATGGTCCCTAAGGGCAAATGTTATGTTCTTGTCAAGCGGATCGAACCTTAAGTAAAAGTTATCCAGATTGAATCCGAAGTAGATGGTTTCAAAGAGTTCTTCGGTCTGGGCCATCGGGCCCCTGTTCGTGCCAATATTTATCGTGATGGCGTTCGACCACTCAAAAAACGAGGTGTTCAGTCCGTCAATCGAAGGATATATGAACGCGTTGGGTTTTAGCGGGCCATGGGAATGATGTGACGAATCATTGTAGTGGTAGATTGGGTTATAAAGAAATACCGGGATGTCTCTTCCAAATAGAGTGAAGGCGTTCTTTAGATGCATCCTGAATATCTTGTCGAAATCGCTCTTGAATTCGCTAGAGAAGTCGTCGTCGAACCACCAGAACCAGTCGCTTCCGCAGGCGGCACAGAAAGATTCAAGGGCCCTAAGTTCGGCGTCGGTGCGTTCGTGATTTTCCAGGGTCTTTAAGAGCCTGCCGCCGAGCTCGTCCATGGACCTTTTAATATAGCCCCACGCCTGGTTCTTTTGGGGTTTTCCTACCCATATGGCAAAGTTAGAACCTATCCACGAACCTGAGAAGAGGTGCGTTATCTTTGCCGTTGGCGGATTTTCGGAGAGATATTTATTTATTGTAGTTGTCCTGATATTAGAAGCGCGAAGACCATCTAAAAGAGAGACAAGGAAGGCCTTTCCGTTTTCTTCATAGGATTCCCATGGGTTCTCGCCGTCGAGAAGTATCGTTATAAGAGGGTTCGAGATCTTTGTGGATCTTCCTATCTCCTCTACACGTTTTATGAGGTCGGTTGCGGCATCTGCCCCCGACATCTTCTGATATGTGAAGCTCACAAGGTCAGAAAGTTCCCTATCGCGGAAGACCATGTTGACCTTGGCGTCGTTGTTCTCAGCACGATAAGGCTGGTAGAGATATTCGTTCCTTTCGCCCGATATTCCGGAGCGTTCAAGTATTCCTTCGTCAGTAGCTATCCATTCAACGCCGGCTTTTTCAAGTAGGGGGATGAGCTCCGGACAAACGCTCCCTTCAGAAGGCCACATCCCCTTAGGTTTGCGGCCTACCGACTGCTCGAAATATGTAAGGCCGTGGTTTATCTGAAAGTCTGCGAACTTTGGGGCCTGGAAACGCGTTGGAAGGGTAGCTTTCGGCATGCACCTCTTTGCTATATTGGTGTCGTAGACGAGCGGGAGTATGGGGTGAAAGTAGGGTGTTGTTGTAAGTTCAATATTGGGAGAGGCATTTCGTATCGACTCAAGAAGTTTTTTTAAGACCTCCCGTTGGATACTAAGAACTGTCTTTTTGTCCTCTTCTGTAAAATTTCCGGCAGAGGATGTGAGCGATAACATCTTCTGAAGTTCCGGATATTCCTCGCGCGCCTTGAAGCCGAACCAGGCGAGGTTATAATATACCTGTATGTCGAGGTAATCTTTCCACGAGAAGTATCTGATGGCCCCTTCAAAATCTATCTTGTGAGTTTCGCTTCCGCGCATTTTAAAGAGCTTCCAGTAGCGCGGTATCGGCTTTATCATTTTATCCGGGTGGGCCATGAAAAAATTGCGGAGGATGAACTTTTTCTGTACAGGATTGAGCTCTTTGGCGTCTATCTTGGTGATATCGAGGAACTTGTCTGTCATGCCCAGTTCGACATATTCCCTTATCTGGCGCAAAAGCGAAGGGACGAAGTTGATATTGACATGCATATCGCTAAACTGCTCGTAGAGCTTCATCATGTCGTAGTATGAATGAACGCCATGAAGCCTGGCCCACGGCTGAACGCAGTCGCCGGTGATGATGTTCCGGTAGTATGGCTGGTGCATGTGCCAGAGGAATGCTAAGTGAGGTGTCGACATAGTTATATCTTGGCTCCCTTTGGAATGATAACTATCCCTTTTTCCGATACGAAATATTTTTTTCTGTCCTTCTTTAGGTCATAGCCGATGACCGTATTGGGGGGGATGTCCACGTTCTTGTCGATGACCGCGCGTCTGATCTTTGCATATCTTCCAACGTTCACATTTTCGAAAAGTATCGATTCTTCGACCAGCGAATAGCTGTTTATCCTCACGTTTGGTGAAAGTACGGATCTGGAGATGCGTCCGCCGGAGATGATGCATCCTTCGGAAACGAGCGAATCGGTCGCCGTGCCGACGCGCTTGTTCTGCTCATCCGCAAAGACGAACTTGGCCGGAGGTGACGGGTCCATCGCGGTTCTAATGGGCCACATATGGTTATAAAGGTTAAATACCGGCGTGACGCTCACAAGGTCCATCGACGATTTCCAGTAGGCGTCTATGGAACCTATATCTCGCCAGTAGCCCTTTTCGTCCTTTGTCATGCCGGGGTAGGCGTTTCGCGAGAAATCATAGACCATCACCCTGGCCTTTTTATAGACAGAAGGGATTATGCTCTTTCCAAAATCGTGCGAGGACTTTTTGTTGGCGGCGTCCTTAATGATAGCTTTTTTAAGGAACTCCGCGTTGAATATGTAGATACCCATCGAAACAAGGGCCTTTGACTTGTCACCCGGAATGGGCATGGGCCTTTTTGGCTTTTCCTTGAAATCGATCATCCGCCAGTGCTTGTCGACACCGATGATGCCGAATGAGTGAGCCTCTTTTATATTGTATGGGATCGCGGCAACGGTCACATCGGCGTCGTTCTTCTGATGGACCTTTAGCATCTGCCTGATGTCCATTCGATATACATGATCGGCTCCGAAGATGCCCACCGTATCGGCATGGGAGTCGTTTAAGATATTCATGTTCTGGAACACGGCATCGGCGCTCCCCTGATACCATGTATTTCCGGTCCTCATCTGGGCAGGGACAGGGTCGATATACTGATCGAGAATGGGGCTTATGAACCATCCTTTTTTAAGATGCCGGTTAAGAGATTCCGATTTGAACTGGGTAAGGACCTTTATCTTGTAGATGCCTGAGTTGACAAGGTTGGAAAGGACAAAATCGATTATACGATAACGTCCGCCGAAAGGGACCGCCGGTTTGGCACGGTCCTGCGTCAAAGGCCTGAGCCTGGTACCTTCTCCACCTGCAAGTACAAAAGCGATAACGTTTGGCATTGACTCAACCCCTCGTGCTTATTAGCTGATTAAGCCTCTGTTGACAACGGGAAAATGGAAAAATTAGGGTGGACTTATTAGCGGTAGATGGGTACATGGAGGCAGAAGGTGCTACGTGGGTAAATATTATGCTCATAGTTTGGCAGGAAGGCCCAAGGAAGAGTGGCAGGAGCTCGCAAGTCATTTAAAAGAAACGGCGGAGTTGGCGAAAGTTTTTGCTGATGAATTTTCCAATGGTGATTGGGCATATTTGACCGGTTTGTGGCATGATCTAGGCAAATATTTGCCTGACTGGCAGAATTATCTTCTTAGAGAACGCGGATATCCAATAGAACATGCGAGCAATGGAAAAAGGCCTAATCATAGCACGGCAGGCGCTATTTTTGCGTTCGAGAAATTTAAAGACAAGCCTTTAGCCAGATTATTTGCCTCCATTATTGCGGGTCACCATGCCGGATTGCCTGATTGGTATCCCGATGAGGCAGGAGGGGATCTTCAAAATCGGATTTTTAATTCAGAAGGAAATCTTAGGGTTGGGGAAATTGAAGATATCAGGAACAACCCTCTTACTAAGCCTATCCTCGAAACAAAGTTGCCACGATCTAATCCTTTAAACATTTCATCAAAAGAGGAAGGTGGATCGGCAAGTGAACACTTGCATCTATGGGTCCGCATGCTCTTTTCCTGCTTGGTAGATGCCGATTTTTTGAACACAGAACAGGCGTGTAATCCTGAAAGTTCTAAGTTTAGAGGTACATATTCGAGCTTAGAGACATTGTATGAAAATTTTCGAGGCTATATGTCTGAAAAGTGCGGAGCTGCCGAAAAAACACCGATAAATAAATATCGTCGCAAAGTCCTTGAGGATTGCATGGCCAAAGCCACCGCTCCAAGCGGTTTCTTTTCCCTTACAGTCCCAACCGGCGGGGGTAAAACGCTTTCTGCTATGGCATTTGCCTTAAAGCATGCGATGGAACATAAGAAAAAAAGGGTCATAATGGCCATCCCCTATACCAGCATTATTGAACAGACGGCTGAAGTTTATCGTCATGCATTTGGGGATGGAGCTGTCTTAGAACATCATAGCAATATTGACATAGATGAAGAGGATAAAAAAGGCAGATTAGCCAGTGAAAACTGGGATGCTCCGATCATTGTAACAACAAATGTCCAGTTGTTCGAATCTCTTCTTGCAAGCAGGCCTTCATCGTGCAGGAAGCTGCATAATCTTGCGAACAGTGTTATCATTCTCGATGAAGCGCAAATGCTTCCTCCGGAATATTTGAAGCCAATATTGTCAGTATTGCGTGGCTTAGTAGCCCACTTTGGCGTTACGGTCGTTTTTTGTACGGCCACTCAACCGGTTCTTTGCGGAAAGATCGGGAGCGAGCAGGCCGAATTTGCCGGTATTTCCAGTGCGACCGCAATCGTTCCACCTGATGCAGCAGATCTAAAAGACTTTAAGCGTGTTGATATAGATCTTCCAATATCTGATGAAAGAACGACATGGGAAAATGTGTCTGAAGAATTACAGAAATATGAACAAGTGCTCTGTATCGTCAATACAAGACAGGACTGCCGTGATCTACATGGAATAATGCCAAAGGGAACGGTTCATCTGTCCGCAAATATGTGCGGAGAAGAACGAAGCGAGGCGATCGCAGATATTAAAAAACGACTTGCCAATAAAATGCCGATCCGCGTTGTCGGCACCCAGCTGGTAGAAGCCGGAGTTGATATCGATTTTCCCGTGGTATTCAGGGCATTGGCAGGCATTGATTCGATATCTCAAGCGGCAGGGCGTTGCAACCGTGAGGGGAAGCTTAATGCGGAGGGAATGCTAGGCAAACTCTTTGTCTTTCACCCGCCAAAATCTTCACCAGTTGGAATGTTGCGCAAAGGAGAATACGCGGCAAGAACGATCTTGAGAAAGTACAAGGCTTTTGACCTGTCTCCGGAACTTTATCGGGATTATTTTAGCGAATTTTATCGTGCATTGAATGATTTTGACAGGCCGAAATTCCAAGAACGCATGCAGAAGGAAGCAGGTGATTTTATTTTTCAGTTCAGGACATTTGCCGGTAACGTCAGGCTAATTGATGATACGGTTCAGAAAGGCATCATTGTAAGATATAAGGGCAAAAATAAGAGCAGTTTTGAATTGATAGAATTGCTCAAGAGAAAAGGTCCGGATCGTTGGATCATGAGGAAACTGCAGAGGTTCATCGTAAACGTTCCGCTTAACCTGTTCTACAAACTTCAAAATGAAGGTCATATTGAAGATGTGTTTGGATGCTGGGTGCAGAGTAGCACCGGTCTTTATAAGCCGGGCTACGGTTTGCTGGCCGATGTAAAAGATTGGGATAAAGAGCTCTTTATTGTCTAAAAACGGGAGGTGATTTGATGAACCAGTATTACGACAAGGAATTTTGTATCGAAGTGAGCGGAGATTACGCCTGTTTTACAAGGCCGGAGATGAAGGTCGAACGCGTGAGCTATGATGTGATAACGCCTTCGGCAGCGCGGGCTATCTTTGAGGCAATCTTTTGGAAGCCGGCAATAAGATGGCAGACAAAGAAGATAGATGTGTTAAGTCCTATTCGCTGGATATCGGTTCGCAGGAACGAAGTCGGCGCGGTAATGTCGGGGAAGGACGGCCTTTTTATCGAAGAGAACCGCTTGCAGAGGGCCGGGCTTTTATTGCGTGATGTGAAGTATAGATTACATGCCGGGCTGGTTTTTATCCCTCTTAGAGAGCGCAGCAAGATTTACAACCCACTTCCTGAATATTTGATATCTCGGGAAGAGGCTCAAGAGTTTGCAAGAGATCCAAAAGATGAGAACCCTGGGAAATACAATGCGATGTTCGAGCGCAGGGCCAGAAAAGGGCAATGCTTTAATATGCCATATCTTGGTTGCCGCGAGTTTTCATGCAACTTTAGGTTTATAGAAGATGCGGCAAAAGAGTTGCCAAAACCCATAGATGAAACAAGGGACTTGGGCTTCATGCTTTACGACATGGATTTTTCGGACGTGAAAGATCCAAGGCCCATGTTTTTCAGGGCAAGGCTTGAAAAGGGCGTTGTTGTTATTCCGCCCATTGATAGTGAGGAGGTGAAAAAATGATACTCCAAGCGTTGTATGAGTATTATGAGAGAAACAAGGACAAGCTTCCTCCAGCAGGGTTTCAGGAACAGGAAATTAAATTTTTGGTTGTCATAGATCGTGGCGGTAAATTTCTTGATCTGCTGGATCTAAGAGAAGGCAGGCGTGGCAAACCTTTTCTTTTGCCGAAGTCCGTTATCCGAACGATCAAAATTCAACCGAACTTTCTTTGGGACCATTATGGCTACCTTTTTGCCCATCCAAAGGACGATAAAACTAGATCGGTTGACTCGGCAAGAAAACAAATGTCCTCTTTTTTAGATATGCTTAAATCCTTGCCCGCTGAAGTCAGCAGCGACGACGGCATTAAGGCCATTTCACGATTTTATGAAAGCGGAGAATGGGAAAAGGTCAAAGAACATGACAGATGGCCTGAATGTTCGGGCATCCCGGGGTGCAATCTTACTTTCAAACTTGATGGTGAAGATAAGCTTATTCCTCAAAGAGAGTCTGTTAAAAAGTACCAAACTTTAAAAAATGATGAACCTAACAATGTAGATGGTGATGAAGACGAAGATAATGGTGCAAATACGACCTACGAAGCAAAGTGTTTGATCACCGGTTTAAAGGGTAATATTGCCCGCCTGCATACGCCTACGCCAATTATTGGTTCGCGAAGTAACGCTAAAATAGTGGCGTTTCAAAAGGGTAAGGGGTTTGATTCATACGGCAAGGAACAGGCATTCAACGCTCCAATCTCAAGGGAAGCCGAATCTTCCTATTCTACGGCCCTAAAATATCTTACAAGATCGCAAGAAAATCAGGTGCGCGTTAGTGACTCAACAATAATATTCTGGTCCCAAAAGTCGGATGAAGATAAGACGAAATATGATCTTGAAAGTGAATTTACATGGTTTTTTAGGAATGATAAGGACGATCCCGACCGCGGTATCAGGGCGGTTAAAGGCCTTTATGAGGCCTTCAAAACCGGTAGGCTGCCTTTGAACGAAGGTAACAGGTTCTATGTTCTCGGGCTAGCTCCTAATGCCGCAAGAATTTCGGTTAGATTTTGGAGGACCGGCACCATTAAAGATTTTGCCGAGAAGATCAAACACCACGTTGATGATTTTGAAATAGACCGCTCACCGAAAGATCCCGAATATTTATCGCTCTATCAAATATTAAGTTCTACGGCATTTGAGAACAAGATGGATAACGTTCCGCCGAATCTTGCAGGGAAGGTGGTTGAGAGCATTCTTGATGGTTCGCCGTATCCAGCCACGTTAATGCAACAATGCATGCGGCGTATTCGGGCAGAACGTCATGTGAACAGGGTAAGGGCGGCGATACTCAAGGCTTACATAAATCGTTTCAATAGATTCCATAACAAGCAAGAAAGAGAGGTCACTATGTCACTCGATAGGAGTAATGAGAACACCGCCTACAGGCTGGGCCGATTGTTCGCGGTTCTCGAGAAGATACAAGAAGAAGCCGGTCAGGTGAGTGCCACCATAAGAGATCGCTTTTATGGTGCGGCATCATCAACTCCAACAAGCGTATTCCCCCGGTTGTTGAAGTTGAAGAACCACCACCTTGCCAAGCTCAACCCGGGTAGAAAAGTTAATATGGAGAAAGAGATTGGCGAGATAGTGGATGGAATGGGTAACGAATGGCCCGCTAATCTTACACTTGATGAACAGGCCCGGTTTGCCATTGGCTATTATCACCAGCGTCAGGATTTCTTTAAGAAAAAAGAGAGTACGGAGGTATTATGACCAATAAAATAGCGATATTCAAAGGTCATCGAATCAGAAGACTTATTTATAATAATGAATGGTGTTTTTCAGTCATAGATGTGTGCGAAGTGCTTACCGATAGCTCAGATGCCGGGGCGTATTGGCGGAAATTGAAACAAAGACTGAAAGACGAGGGAAGTGAAGTCGTGACATTTTGTCACGGGTTGAAATTAAAGGCCCCAGATGGAAAGATGCGCGAAACCGACTGCTCCAATACCGAAGGGATGCTCCGCATAATCCAGTCGATCCCTTCTCCTAAAGCGGAGCCTTTTAAACGTTGGCTGGCTAAAGTGGGCTATGAGCGTGTGAAAGAGATTGAAGACCCCGAACTGGCCATGAACCAAATAACAAGGAGAAAAATATGCAAAACAGGACACCTATCGACAGGCGCTATGATTTCGTGATGTACTTCGATGTGCAGGACGGTAACCCCAACGGCGATCCCGATGCCGGCAATTTGCCCCGCGTTGATGCCGAAACAGGAATGGGGTTGGTTACCGATGTGTGCTTAAAGCGGAAGGTGCGGAATTATGTTCAGATCGTTAAGAAAGCCGAAAGACCTTTCGATATTTTTGTTAAGGAAAAGGCTGTCCTGAATTTGCTAATTGACGAATCACATGAACAAGAGAATGTGAAGAACAAGGAAAAGGGAGATAAGACTGAAGCCGCCAGAAAATGGATGTGCGACAACTATTATGATATAAGAACCTTTGGGGCAGTAATGAGCACAGGTAAAAATGCCGGTCAGGTTCGCGGTCCTATTCAGCTGACATTTGCCCGTTCTGTCGACCCGGTTGTAGCGCTTGAGCACAGTATTACACGCATGGCGGTTGCTACCGAAGCAGAGGCCGAAAAACAGAGCGGGGACAATCGCACAATGGGCCGCAAATTCACGATACCATACGGCCTTTATCGTGTTCACGGTTTTGTTTCCGCCCATCTTGCCGCCCAGACCGGTTTTTCGAAGGAAGACCTCGACCTATTCTGGGAAGCCATTCAAAAAATGTTCGATCACGATCGTTCGGCCGCACGGGGTCTTATGACAATGCGTTCGTTGATCATTTTCGAGCACAATACGGCGCTTGGAAATGCCAACGCCACCGATCTTTTTGAACGCGTGACGCATCGTAAGATCACGGAGAAGCCGGCGCGTAGTTTTTCCGACTATGGTATCATGTATAAGAACGAGCCGGTAAAGGAGTTGGTTACGACCATAAAAGTATAATTTAATATGTACTCCGAAGACGACTTTATACAACTCTCGGCGTTGCAACACTTTGTATTCTGCCCGAGGCAGTGCGCTCTCTCCTATATCGAGCAGATATGGGAAGAAAATGCGTTAACCGCCGAGGGCGGCATTATGCATAAAAATGCGCACGAAGAGCAGTTTGAAACCAAAGGAGACATGCGTATCGAGCGCGGAATGCCGCTTCGTTCATCAGCGCTGGGATTGATCGGCAAGGCGGATGTTATTGAATTCTACAGGTCGCCTGACGGTAAATGGCTGCCCTTTCCGGTTGAATACAAGCACGGCAAGCCGAAGGAGAACAATTGTGATAGCGTCCAACTTTGCGGGCAGGCGATATGCCTTGAAGAGATGCTGAATGTGAATATCCCGGCGGGCGCGATATTCTACGGAAAAACGCGAAGAAGGCTGGATGTCGCATTCACCACGGAGCTCCGTAAGGAAACGGAAGAAACCGCTCACAGGCTTCATGCCTTTATCAAGGCAGGGGTTACCCCAAAGGCTTCCTATAGCAAAAAATGTGAGTCCTGTTCTCTTATAGAGCTCTGTTTGCCCAAAATTTCAGAGAAACAGGTATCGATCAGAGACTATATTGATGAAAAAACTTCTTAACACTCTGTTTGTGACCACGCAGGGCGCCTATCTTTCAAAAGAAGGCGAAACAGTGGTTGTGTCCGTCGAAAGGGAAACGCGGTTGCAGGTGCCTTTGCATACTTTGAACGGAATTATCTGTTTTGGAAATGTTAGCATGAGCCCATTTTTAATGGGAGCGTGCGCTGAGAATAATATCGGTGTTGGTTTTTTGACTGAATACGGAAGGTTTCTGGCGCGTGTTCATGGCAAAACCAACGGAAATGTCCTGCTTCGCAGGGAACAATACAGACGCGCGGACGACCTTGGTTTTTGCGCTGATATCGCGCGAAATATAATTGCCGGCAAGGTATGCAATGCGCGGACAGTTTTGCAGAGGTCACTGCGCGATCATTCGGACAAGATAAATGTTTCTGATATTGAAATTGCAGTGAGACGGCTCGGGACGAACATCGATGGCATTGGCAATGTTCGCGAGCTCGATCTTCTGCGTGGAGTTGAGGGGGATTCCGCGCGGGTCTATTTTAACGTGTTCGATCATTTGATAGTTGCCCAAAAAGATGATTTTAAGTTCGAAGATAGAAATCGCAGGCCGCCGGTGGACAATGTCAATTGTCTGCTCTCCTTTATCTACACTATTCTTATGCACGATGTAAGGTCGGCCTTGGAGTCCGTGGGGCTTGATTCATACGTTGGGTTTCTGCACCGCGACAGGCCTGGGAGGGCCAGTCTTGCTTTGGATATAATGGAGGAATTCAGACCGTTCTTTGCCGACCGCATGGTGTTGTCATTGATCAACAGATCGCAGGTGACTGCAAAAGGTTTTAAGAGATCGGAAACCGGCGCTGTGCTGATGAGCGATGATACCCGCAAGGAACTTTTGGTCGCGTATCAAAAACGCAAACAAGAAGAGATGTTTCATCCTTACCTGAAGGAAAATGTCCAGATCGGGATGCTCTTTCATATTCAGGCGCTGTTGCTTGCGCGTTTTTTGCGCGGGGATATTGACGGGTATCCGGTGTTTTTTTGGAGATAGTGAGGTTTTCTATGCTGGTTCTTGTAAGTTACGATGTGATGACCTCGAGCGAAGGAGGCCAGAAGAGGTTGCGGCGTGTTGCCAAAGAGTGCATCAATTATGGGCAACGCGTTCAATATTCAGTATTCGAATGCAACGTTGATCCCGCGCAATGGGCAAAATTGAAGGCAAGGCTTGAAAAGGCCATAGACGCCGATAAGGACAGCTTGAGATATTATTATTTAGGGTCCAACTGGAGGAGGCGCGTGGAACATGTTGGAGCGAAAAAAGCTGTAGATTTTGAGGCGCCGATGATAGTCTGATGGACAGCGCGAACGTTAAGTGGACGATGTTCCTGGAGTACGTTCGCGGTCTTTAAAGAGGTATGAATTATTTGATGAATTTGCAAGAAGGGTCATTTCCACGGAAGCGGGAATCTCGTTTACGAGATAGATTCGCGGTTAAGCACAAATTAGCTTAGTTATTTAAAGAGGTTGTAGAAATGAAGTCGCCCCCCGCGCGGGGGCGTGGATTGAAACATTCTGCAACACTGCTCTTATCTGTAGCATCCCCGTCGCCCCCCGCGCGGGGGCGTGGATTGAAACTACTCATTGCGACGCATCATTTGCTAATTTCAAGTCGCCCCCCGCGCGGGGGCGTGGATTGAAACTCGCTCTACCGCATAGTTCAACGGGCTTCATAGGTCGCCCCCCGCGC
>PCWZ01000040.1:0-410 GCA_002796305.1 Deltaproteobacteria bacterium CG11_big_fil_rev_8_21_14_0_20_49_13 | reverse complement strand
CCCGCGCGGGGGCGTGGATTGAAACCATCTTGGTGACGGGGACTTGCTTCAAGCCCAAGTCGCCCCCCGCGCGGGGGCGTGGATTGAAACACTTGCCAGTCGTCCCGCTTTCTTTCGCTATTTAGTCGCCCCCCGCGCGGGGGCGTGGATTGAAACCTGAGACCACTTGACGAATAGAACTTCGAAAACGGTCGCCCCCCGCGCGGGGGCGTGGATTGAAACGGAATTGCGCGACAAAGAGGTGAGGCCCCTGAGTCGCCCCCCGCGCGGGGGCGTGGATTGAAACTTGAGTTCGTCTAGGTGTTCGCGCTCCCACCGGAGTCGCCCCCCGCGCGGGGGCGTGGATTGAAACTCGGATTCTCAGGGATATACCGATATCGTTAATGTCGCCCCCCGCGCGGGGGCGTGGA
>PCWZ01000039.1:24288-31074 GCA_002796305.1 Deltaproteobacteria bacterium CG11_big_fil_rev_8_21_14_0_20_49_13 | reverse complement strand
CGACCGGAAAATTGCTGATTTAGATGTGGTTGAATATATTGGCGCAGCGGTGTGAAAGTAAAGAGTAAAGACTTGACCCCTTTACCAGGCGTTCAAGAAATGATTTATAATCTTTATCGTCGGCAAATACCTTTTGCCTGTTATTTCCGCGTGCAATGACGTGATAAAACGCCCCCGGAAATTCTATCCTCGGTTTGCGAGCCATGCATCCTTACTATTAAATTGTAGGCACGTTGTCAATACCGAATTACCGAAGCCTGACCCCATTTATGACCCCATTTACTGCATCGGATGATAAAGATCGTCCTGCAGGGAGAGGATCGGAATGTCCGACCACTCGGCCATTTCGCTTAAGTACTTGTTGCCGATGCCGTAGAAACAGTTCCTGCACGCTATTGCATGTCCCATGCGCGAAAGGACGAGCGCGGTGTCCTTTGCAGTCTCGCCAGGGCGTGAGCTCACCGCGTTTCTTTTTTTCCTTTAGCTCACCGGCCACTTCGAACATATGGTCCAACTGCGCCTTTGACCAATCCTGTTCCGAGATGAAATGCTTGCTCTTGTTATAGCTCATTTGTTTCTCCTTATCTTCGAATTAGCAGGCTTCACCTGCGCCATTTGGTCGGCAAGATAAACATCTTACTGTTAGACTGGCAAGTGGAAAATTATCAGGCCTATCATTGACCTAAATTTTAATGACCCTCGCGTGACAATGGTCCGTTTCTTTAGAAAAAAAATTGATAATTTTTTGTGCAACTGTTCCAGCAGAAATTTGAGCAATGTTGTTCATTTCGGACCTAAAGGGAGGCGGTTGAATAGCATAGCACAGCATAAGCGTCGAAAGCTGTTTATCTGAAGCCAGCCCGTTAATATAGATTTGTAGTGCACTTTTAGAACATGAATAGGCAGTACTGCCACCAATGGCCTTATTCGCCAAGGAAGATGTGATAGCAACACATCTTACTTTATTTTTTATTGCTCCTGTTTTCAAGCCATTTACAATACTTGATACAACATTCACTGTTCCCCAAAAATTGGTATTCACAACGTCTTTCCATAAATCAATACTAGTGCCGACATCGGTTCTAATATATTTTCCGCTACAAATAATAATGCGATCTACACGATTATATTTAGAAATGACCTGGGAGAGAAAATCATTAACGCTTTTTGCATCTGTAATATCGCCTTTAAAGGTCAATAGCCTAAGGTTGTCTTTCTGAACAGAACATAGAGTGGCTCTCAACCCTTGCAATCTTTCAAGCCTTCTCCCAAAGGCACAAATAATTTTGCCTTTATAAAAAAGCCTGCTGGCTAGATGCCAACCAAGGCCGCTTGTGGCCCCGAATATGACATGCACCTCATTTTTCATGATAGAAATCCTTACAGATCGCGGTGATTGCGGATTCTGCTTCAATTTGCTTTATTTTACAATGCCATTTAAACGACCTATTTAATTTCGAGTAGGAACGAAAAGTATGTGAACAGCCTCCACCACAAAGATATTTTAACCAACATTTTTTACATCTGGAGCTGTTAACATGACCTATAATCTTCCTCCAAAGATCGTTTGGAGGAACACCATCAAAAACACTGATCCCCAATTTGCTGATGGAATCAAGCCTTTCACATAAGTACATTTCGCCTGTCGGAGATACAGTAAGCTCTTCTAAACCACCCCCGCATCCAAAATAAAGCTTCCCCCCCTTTTTGATCCGATTAACCAATGTGCCAATGGTTTGGTTCTGCCTATAATCTTGATTTTTCAAAAACAACTCATATTTACTGATAAACTCTTCCCATTCGCCGTTAGTTGGCAGAACTTCTTTTCTGTCCGTGGCCGCGATACAAAAAGCAATTTTACCAGAAGCTGTTTTTTTCAATTCTTCCAACCATCTCAAATCGCCAACGTTGGCCTTGGTCAGAACGACCAATAGATTGCAACAAACACCCAACGCCTCAAGCTTCTTGATGTTCTTTTTCACCAAGTCATAACTTTGTCGGCCATCAACAAACGTCCTATAAATGTTATGTTTTATGTCCGAGCCATCAATACTGACTTGAACTCCTATTTTATTATCTTTAATAAAGTTGGCGATTTTTTGATTTATTAGCGTCCCGTTTGTAACCAGAAACCACTTAATTTGTTTGTTATAAATTTTGGAGAGCTTCTCCCCCATTTCGATGAGGCTTTTAATAGTCCTAAAATTTAGAAGTGGTTCTCCCCCATATAAATTAATGAACACTTCCTGGTATGGGCTATTCTTAAGCAGATATTCTAATGAGGCCACTGCGGTCTTGGAGGACATCTGCGCATGACATTTCAAATCGCTCGGTTTATCCCTCTCAAAACAATACTTACAAGCCAAGTTGCATCCATCTGTAAGCATCAACACCAATCTTTTCAAAGATGGCGCAGAAATATATTCATCATCGCAAGTCGATAAAAATCCATTACTAATTAGTTTCTCCATTTCAGATAAAGAAATCTTCCACTCTTTTTCATAATTTTCTTTGAGAAATTTCGTTTTTGATACGCGATAAGAGTTGTCTTCCAATAGCTTTAGCGTCTTTGATAAATGATTTCGAATCTCAATGATCGAATATGTCCTTGCGTCAAATAAATATAGCTTCTTGCCTTTTGAAATTAAGTGAAACAATAGATTCATAAAATTCACAATCCCTCGGCAATCAATTTAAGCTCATTTTTTACCAACCTCTCTAATTCATCGGGGCCAAGGTATGTAAGTACTTTAAAATCATGCTTATTTGTCAGACGTTTAATAATAACGTAAGAAATATAATAGCCGCTTCTTGGGGGATACTGACCGCCGCCATAAGCAAAATATGACTTGATAATTTTCCTATTAGAGGATTCAAACACCTCGTATATATCTTGCGCCAGCACACGTTCTTTTGATGTCAAATTATCATAGTCCTTTTTACTTAATAAAAGCACAGCAGAAATGTCGGCATGGTTCAAGTATAAACTTGAAAAATACGTTGCCATACCCTCTGCTACAATCTTGCCGGCTATGCTTGCATAATTGATTTTTTCTTTCTTCCTTAGAAGGATTTGTTCTTGGAGAGAATGAAATGTTTCATGCGCCAAAATAATTTCTGTTTGTGAGTCATCGAAAAATGACGAGCTAAGAGAATTGATATGAACCATGTTGTGGTTATTGCCAAACCATTGGGTTTTTGCGTCGATCAAAACAGGAGAGATCGCCAAAACAACATCGACTTGGAACTGTTCGCGGCAAAATGAATCCGCAAACTTCGACAGTTTATCTAGAAACAATGGCATGTTTTTCGACAGGTATTTGGCTTGCTGTGTAGCATCAAATAAGGCTGGCAACCGCTTCCATAATATTTTCTTGCGGTGGCTTTCAGATATACCCGGATAAGCATCGGACCAATAAATAGCATCGAGATATTTAGAATATTTTTGCTCGTAGTCTAGCCACCACTTGAATTTGGCCCTCATATCATCGGCGGGATACTTATCGGCGTAAAGAATAAAATCCGTGGTATAATCTATGATATTAAATCTCAACTGCCCCGCATGGGCATTTCTGGCAAAAAAGCATAAGAACACTCCCAATACACCTATAAATTGAAACGCCATTTTCATCACAGCGGCGTATGGCCCTCCAAATTTTATATTATCCATGTTGCGCAAGTTTCGCATGTCGCACATGTTTCACATGTCGCACACGTTGCGCAAGTTTCGCATGTTGCACATGTCTCACAAGTCGCACATGTTGCGCAAGTATCACATGCTAAAAGCGGATTAGCAAATTTCCCTTGCGGCGCATGTCTATCAATGCCCGGACTAATCACCACAAACGAATCCAGTTGGCTTTCTTCCAAAGAATCTACATTGCCTGTTCCATCGTGTTCAGAAGGCTTCGGTTCCGCAACTCTAATCAAAACTTTCGTTGTTTCCATACTCAACTTCTTTCTTGGTATCATGCTAACGTTCCAGCAGTCACCAAAAACTCCCTGCAGAAAAACCTGTCATAGATTTTTCTTACCGTCAATAAATTTTCACCGCCTTTAAATGGGGTCAGGCTTCGGTAATTCGGTATTGACAACGTGACAACCGGAATAAGTTTAGGACCCGGGATGAAGCGAAGAGAAAGATCTTTGAATATGTGGAGATGTATTATAATCGCAGAAGGGCTCATTCAACACTTGGCAATCTGAGTCCCTTTGAGTACGAAAGACAGGCAATCCTGTCTAAACAAAACGTCCACTAAATGGGGGAAGGTCAATCGTGATTCCCCTTTATATTGCGTTTTTCTGCCCGCAGGCATTGGATAAAATTTATTGTCGATGATGACAGTGGTCTGTCCTTTCTGAACGCGACTCCCACGCGACGCTTAACACTTGTCCTGATGGGCAACTCCACGATTCTTCCAAGCTGTATGTCTCTTAACACGGAATAGTTCGGAACTATGGAAATACCTAGACCAGCTTCGACAAACGCAACTATTGCAGAAACCTTGATGGTTTCAAGAAGAATATTTGGCACTATTCGCTGCTTTGCCATTGCCTCGTCAACAAGCGAACGTGTCATAGATGACTGGGGAAACAAAATGAAGGGAAGATTAACTAAGCGATCTTTTCTTAAACTACGATGAGCTGGTGAACCGATAAAAACCAACCTTTCATGAAAAAGGAGCTCATTTCCAAGGCTTCTGGGGAGATTATCAAGTGTAATGAGTGCAAGGTCGATAGTGCCGGCAAGAAGATGTTGTACGGCCATCCCTGAGGCTTCAACAGAAGGTATAAGTTGGATAGATGGTTCTGTCGCGAGAATTTTTCTGATAGCCCCGGCCAAGATTGAGTGTGTCACCGAATCAATTGTTGCAAATCTGACGACGGAACTCTTTTCCCCATTTGTTGTAAGTGCGGTTTTTAATCCATCCATACCTACTACAAGGGGGTCAGCAATATCGCGGAGTTTTATGCCCTCTGGTGTCAACTCCATTGTGTTCCCTGAACGGACTATGAGCCTTATTCCGAAAAGTTCCTCAAGAAATCGCACATGTTGTGTAAGGGCCGGTTGCGTAAGATGAATGCGTTTTGCCGCCATGCTCACGCTCTTGAGTTCGGCAATGGCAAGAAATGATTTGAGTTGATGATACATATAAAATATATTGATAAGTCTATAAAAACAATTAATTTGCCTTATAATATACATTTGCATTATGTCAACCAAAGAATTGAAACAACAAACAAAGGAGGAACGAATGTCTGACGTTAAATGCAAATTACAAAGTGACGGTGCCAAGACGTGCTGGGAAACAAGAAGTTATCAGGGACAGGAGTTGCGTTGCGAAGTGAGGCCGAGCGCGTGGTGGAGCGGTCGGGAAGATATGTGTGTCTTGCCGGAACAACAGATTGTCGGCGGTGTCGAATTGCCGTGGGCCACCACTGTTTATATCAAAAAGAGTGAGAACGGTAAAAAGTGGATTTCATATGCCCGGGTACAATCGCTATTTGGGATGGGTGAGACTATACGCTTCAAGGGAATGTCCATTCCCCACGCGCTCGGAGTATTTTTTAACGAAGATGGCATAGTCAGTTCAATATCGTTGTTCCATGATGGTTGCACACTGCTTCTAAAGGGGCAAAAGTATCCATGGGACGCTTGTTGCAGGCTACATAATGGTTGCTCGATAATGTTCACAAATGACGGTTCATTCAACCGCTGTGAGACGTTCGAAATGCCGGGGAGTGACTGATGAATATAATACCAATCAAGGCGGTTTTTTTCGACTGCGATGGTGTGATCGCTGACACGATGGGCGATCATGCAGAGGCGTGGGTAAGGGCTTTTCGAGATCATGGAATAGAAATCAATGGCAAATGGGTTTTCGAATATGAAGGTGCGCCTTTTCGCGACGTTGCTCGGGAATTTTTCAGGCGGTGCGGAGTCCAACCCGACGGCGCCCTATTGGAAACGGTTGCACTCGATAAGGAGCGGCATTTCGGCAAGATGCACTGCCCCAGCATCTACAGCGGAATATTGCCCATCCTCGGGCTATTGCGGAAACGCGGCATCCCCTTTGGACTCGTGACGGGTGCCTCAAGATTGGCTATAGCACGAACATTGCCGAACGATGTATTGGGACAATTCAGTGTAGTTGTTACCGGTGACGACGTGGAACGAGGAAAACCGCATCCCGATCCATATCTCAAGGCAGCACAACTGCTGTCTATCAATCCACAAGAGTGCATTGTTATTGAAAACGGTGTTTTTGGAATTCGCTCCGCGAAGGCAGCGGGAATGCGGTGTATCGCGCTTCAAACAACATTAGACGCGACATATCTCATGGATGCAGACATAGTTCTAAAAGGGCATGTTGAGCTCGAATTAACGTTTAAAAATCTCTTTTCAATTCCTCCACCGATTTCACCAAGTTGGTGAGCATTTTGGCGGTGATGTCGAGGTGATCATTCATTTTATGCTCTGTATCAGCTTGGTCAGCATCTGGCAGATTCTCTGCAATGACGCTTTCCATTCCACTGCCACCGTTGCATCAATAATCGACAAATCGCAAAACAAGGAAATCAACGGGACACATTCGTATGCCGATCCTTTGGCGATTGAGTAAAACTGTTTCTTCTCACCTTTGGCATAACGACCAGCGCCTTCAGCGATATTCAATGCAATTGAAGTTGATGCCCTTCTGAATTGATCAACGAGGCTCCAATGACCACGTGGAGAATTTTCGGTGGATTTGGCTACTTGTTTGGCAAACTCCAAGGCAAGTTTAT
>PCWZ01000039.1:13038-24216 GCA_002796305.1 Deltaproteobacteria bacterium CG11_big_fil_rev_8_21_14_0_20_49_13 | reverse complement strand
AACTTTTATTTCTCGGACCAACACATCCTAAATGAGTCTGTCTTGTGGATTCAGACCTTCAACCGCGCCGCATAATCCTGGCCAATTTACGATCTATCGTATCTTAGTCGGTACTTTCAATTTTTGCCTTTAAGATTAAGCGGTTATGTGGTAGTTTTTGTCTGCAATGGTCATGCATCTGACAGATAAGCCGGTCCCGCTACTTGAGCGCGTTGTCTATGCCTCCGTGGCCGTCGGTATCTCTCTCATGGTGATAAAGTTCGTGGCTTACGGTCTTACAGGTTCCGCCGCGATACTTTCGGACGCCGCTGAATCGATCGTTAACGTTGTTACCGCGCTATTTTCCCTTTACAGTCTGAAGGTCTCTTTCAAACCTCCCGACGAATGTCACCCCTACGGTCACGGAAAGATAGAGTTCTTTTCCGCCGCGCTCGAAGGCGGAGCTATTGTCGTGGCCGCGATATGGGTCATACATAAATCTGTCGATGAGCTGGTGGTTGGCTCAACCATAAAACAGCTGGATGTAGGTGTTATACTTGTGGCGGTAGCCGCGGTTGTTAACGCCGCGCTTGGATATTACCTTGTAAAGATAGGAAAAAGGGAAGGGTCGTTGATAATCGAGGCCGACGGCCGCCATGTAATGACGGACGTCATCACAAGCGCCGGAGTGATAACGGGACTTATCGTGGTCCTCTTTACCAAATGGTATTTTTTAGATCCCATCATAGCGATACTTGCCGCACTCAATATAGTTTATACCGGTTGGATGCTTTTAAAACAGGCGGCCTCCGGCATGATGGACAGGGCTTCGGAAGAGGACGACAAACTGATAAACGACATCCTTTCGGCCCCTTCCTTCCGCGATGTCTGCGGGTATCATAAGCTTCGCCACAGAAAGAGCGGCAATATTCACTTTGTCGATTTTCATCTCATTATGCCAAGGGTCGATACCGTTGAACAGGCCCACGTGATAGCCACGGCCGTCGAGGCGCAGATAGCAAGCGCGCTTGGAGATGCCAGCGTGATGGCTCATATAGAACCGTGCAAGAGAAGGGACTGCCCGAATTGTAGAAGAAGCGTGCCCCGAATGTAGTCGAGGGGTGCGTGAGTTGTAGTAAATGTAAATGGGGTCACCCATTAGCGACGGTGTCACGGGTTTTGCAAAAGCGAGTGGCAAGAAGCGCGCCGGTGCAAACAACGCTCCGTCACGCTTCTTGCATTTACCGAGTGACTGGGCGCAAACGGGGTCAGGCTGAACTATTTAACTTATTTTAAAACTGCACTTCAGTTATTGGCCTCGGGCGACGGGCAACGTTATGTCAGGGGGATAATTAGAGATGGTGGGAGCCCGCTTGGCGGAGAGGGTGGGATTATCGGCCTTCGGCTGATGCAATGTAATGTTACGACAAATCCACCCACTTTGTGGGTCCCCTGATTTGTCGTATTAATAAAAACGGCCATTCCAAAATCGGAATGGCCTCTCGTAATGGTTTCCGCCTCACGGCTTCAACCACTTCCTCGGCGACCATCTTGAAAGATGGTACCCGCCTCGGTCGTCGAATCCATGCGGCTTCTCTCCAAACCCTCTCCGTTCGCCCCCTTCAGGGGCAAACGGAGAGGGTGGGATTCGAACCCACGGTACCTTGCGGTACGCTTGCTTTCCAAGCAAGTCGATTAAGCCACTTTCGTACCTCTCCATGTTACTAAATTAATTTTCACTTTTGGATGCTATCAATTCCTTTGCAGCTTCCAGTTTTTCTTCGGGCACGTATATCTTCACTTCACCGAGTCCGTCCATAGATATTTTGTAAATATCACCTATCGATTCTTTTGCCACCTTGTATTCGATACCCTCTGACTCAAGCACAGACTCCATTACAAGGGCTTCCGAGGGGTCGTTAGATGTGTATAACAGCACCCAGTTCATGCCCCGGAATAAAGCAAAATACGGCGCAGAAAGCAACGCGTATTTTCAATAAAAAATCAACTCTATATATATCAGCTATTTATAAGGCGTGTCTAATAAAAGGTTTAACGGTCCTCATTACTTCGTGAATATTTAAGCGGATTTTTGATGTCATTTTCGACCCTAAAAAAGGCAAAAATGTTAGTTTTTTCAAGAGTTTACAAAGAATATCGCTTGACCGGTGCCATAAGGTGGGATAAAGTGGCATAAGAAGGGATAAGTACTAACCATTTAATAATAAAGGGCTATCTCAAGTGGGATAAGGGTTTGGCGGGAACAGCCCCTTAGGAGGTCAATATGTTCAGAGGAAGATATGAGCACGGAATAGACAATAAGGGGCGTTTATCGGTCCCCTCCAAGTTCCGCGAGATCCTCACGACCAACTTTGATGAAAGACTAATCATCACCAATTATGACGGATGCCTCTGGGCGTACCCGGTGGCCGAGTGGCAGAAGCTGGAAGAGAAAGTGAACGCGCGTCCACAGTTCGACGAAACGGTCCGTCTCTTCCAGCGCGTATTTATCTCCGCCGCGGTCGAGGCACCCATTGACGGTTCCGGCAGGATACTTATTCCGCCTACTCTCCGCGAATATGCGGGCATCTCGAAAGATGTCGTCCTTGTCGGCATGACGAACAGGATCGAAATATGGTCGCGCGAAAGATGGCAGAGCGAGTTCGATCAATCACAAAAGAAGCTCGAGGTCATGGGAGATAAACTGGCCGACCTTGGTCTATAAAATGCACATACCCGTTCTTTTAAATGAAGTGATCGATATCTTGGGACCCAAAAGCGACGGCGTCTATTTTGACGGCACGCTTGGTTTTGGCGGTTATGCGGAGGCCATGCTCAAGAAAAGTTCTCCGCATGGCAAGGTCATCGCGACCGACTTTGATGACGACGCGATAGAGGCGTCAAAAGAACGGTTGGCGGAATTTGGCGAAAGGTTCGTTGCAGTGAAGGGAAACTTTTCGAGCGCCGCGGACATCGCCCTTGAGAGGAATATCAACTTCGACGGAATGGTGCTTGATCTCGGAGTTTCAAGTTGTCAGTTCGATAAAGCGGCAAAGGGGTTCAGCTTTTCGAAAGAAGGTCCGCTCGACATGAGGATGGATAAGGGGTCTGAAAGAACGGCCTCTGACATGGTCAACAATTATTCCGGGCGCGAGCTCGAGGAGATATTCAAGACGTACGGCGAGGAGAAATTTGCGAGGAGAATAGCCACCAAGATCATTGAAAAAAGGAATCAAAAGGTCCTTGAGAGCACAAGGGAGCTGGAAGAGATCTGTTTTGTCGCGTATCCGCCGAATCTCCGGCACGGGCGGGTGCATCCGGCGACAAAGGTTTTTCAGGCTCTAAGGATAGTCGTTAACAGCGAGCTCGAGAACCTTGAGAGGTTTCTTAAAAGCGCACCACATGCATTGAACGAAGGCGGAAAGATAGTTGTCGTCAGCTATCACTCGCTTGAAGACAGGATAGTGAAGAGAGGATTTAAATCATTGGGGGGGCTTGGGGGATTCAAGGTGCTCACAAAAAAGCCGGTGATACCGACCGAAAAAGAGACGGAAGAAAATCCCAGGGCCCGAAGCGCAAAACTCAGAGCGATTGTAAAAAATGGCGCAGATATCGGCTGACACATTCAGTTATGCACAGTCTCAAAAGCTTCTGAACAGACAGGGGTTCGGGAAGCGTTCGGCCGCGGTCCAGCAGAAGTTTGTCAAACGCTGGGCGGTCTGGCTCATTTTTGCCACCATCATGGCCCTTTTTTATGTCTGGTCGCGCGTTCAGATGGTCCAGCTCGGTTACGAGGTCACTACCCTAAAAAGCCAGACAAACGAGCTCAACAAGCAGATATCGAACCTAGATGTTGAGATCGCAAAATTAAAATCCCCAAAAAGGCTGAAAGAGATAGCAGAGACGGAACTTAACATGCACGCCCCCGTAGCGGAGCAGATAGTCATAATAAAGCCGGAAGAGATAGAATAAAAGGCCATGAACATTCGCGAAACCTTTAACATAAGAAAGATAAAGTCGCAGTTCTCGGAAGAGCTTCGTCGCGAACAACGTATCCGCCTTCGCATCAAGATAGTAACGGGTGTGGTTTGTGTCATGTTCTTCATGGTCAGCGCACGCGCCATCGAACTTCACTGCATAAAGAATTCGGCCCTTAAGTGGATTGCAAATAAGCAATATCAGGCGGTCATTCCCCAAAGTTTGCGCAGGGGAAGAATACTCGACAGGAACGGCAAAGAACTTGCAGTGAGCCTCCCCGTTCCTTCCATCTATGCAGACCCTAGAATGGTCTCCTTGACGGACGAAGAGAGGGCGCTTTTGGGTTCCTCTTTAGGCATCGACGAAAAAGACCTGGCCAGCAAATTAAAACAGGGAAAAAAGTTCGTATGGCTCAAAAGAACGGTCGATAATGAGACGCTGCAGTCGCTAAAGGGACTTCAGGGAATATTCTCTATAGAAGAAAGCAAAAGATTCTACCCCAACGGAGAACTTGCAAGCCAGATCCTTGGCGCGGTCGGATTCGATTCTGAGGCCCTTGCCGGGATCGAGCTCTCATTCGATGAGCACCTGGCTTCTAAAAATAAAGAGGCGGTCTATAGAAGAGATGCCAGAGGCAAGTTCTATTTCTCTCCGGTCGACTACCGCGAGCAGGATGACGTGAACGATGTATATCTTACCATCGATAAACAAATACAGTTCACTGCAGAGAACGCGCTCCAGAAGGCGGTCACAAGCGCTAACGCAAGCGGCGGTACGGCCGTCGTTATGGACGTTACAACGGGCGCCATACTTGCGATGGCAAACCGGCCCTCGTTCGATCCCAACAATTATTCGAAATATCCGCAGGAGACATGGCGTAATCGCGCTATAACCGACACCATAGAGCCCGGTTCCACATTCAAGGTCTTGATCGCCTCGGCCGGCCTTGACAGCGATTCGGTTAAGCCTGAGAGCATGATCGATTGCGAGAAGGGGGCGATAAAGATAGGTAAAGCTGTCCTTCACGACCATAACCCTTACGGCCAGCTTTCGGTAAGGGACATTATGAAGGTCTCAAGCAACATAGGCGCCTTAAAGATCGCACGCGAGGTGGGGAAGGATCAGATCTATCGATATCTCAAAAAATTCGGTATCGGCAATAAGACCGGCATCGATTTCCCCGGCGAAGTTTCCGGGGTCTTGAGAGACCCTTCAACATGGCAGCCGGTCGAGCTTGGAACTATAGCGTTCGGCCAGGGACTTACCGTAACTCCTTTGCAGATGGCCACCGCCTTCGCAGGTATCGCAAACGGCGGAAAGGTAATGAAGCCTTACATGATCGACCGCATCATTAACAATCAGGGGATGTTGGTAACTCAGAACAAGCCCAAATTAGTGTCGCAGGCCATCAGTAAAGAGACGGCATTGACAATCATAAATATACTGGAAGGCGTTGTCGGAGAAGGCGGTACGGGGACGAAGGCGGCAAGCAAGGAGTATCAGGTGGCGGGAAAAACTGGGACCGCTCAAAAAGTGACCGAGGGTTCCGGTTATTATGCCAAGGGGAAATATTATTCTTCATTCATAGGAATGGCTCCGACTAATAAGCCAAAGATAGTCGTCTTTGTGGGTCTCGATGAGCCCAAAGGCGCCCACTACGGCGGAACGGTCTCTGCTCCTGCATTCAAGGAGATAACGGAAGTTACGCTTAAGTTCTTAGATGTTCCGTCTAATCTTTCGCATGTGGTCGTTGCTAATAAAGGTTTTACATCTGACATTCAGGAGCTTGCCGAAAATACCGGAGGCAACAGGCGCTTTTTAAGGGCAGGTGAAGGCGTCTTTTATGTTCCCGATGTCAAAGGGATAACGATGCGCGACGTAATGGAATCGGTGGGTAGCGCCACAGTTAAACTTAAGGTCGAAGGAAGCGGTGTGGCCTTTGAACAGAGTCCGGATCCGGGCAATATTATTGGAGAGGGTGAAGAGTTCAGGGTAAGTTTTAGGCAGCCTTAGAAGAAAAAAATAAATGACCAATGTCCAAGCTTCAATGACGAATAAAATCACAATGACCCAAATCATAATTATTGGGACATTGTGTTTTGGATATTTATTCGTCGTTGGGATTTGGGTGTTGAATGTTTAGGGAGAGCGGATATGGCAATTAAGAATATCACATACGATTCGAGGCAGGTCCTTCCCGGATATTGCTTTGTGGCGATAAGGGGGGAACATGCGGACGGTCACGATTATATAGAATCGGCCGTTAAGAACGGCGCGGCGGTCATAGTCAGCGATCACCCCGTTTCCGTTCCCGAGAACGTAAAAAATATAATTGTAAAGGACACATGCGTTGAGCTTGCGCGGGCCTCCGCCGAGCTCTTTGGAAACCCTTCCAAGAAGATGCGGGTGATAGCCGTTACCGGAACGAACGGCAAGACCACCGCAACATACATCATCGAGTCGGTCCTTAAGAATGCGGGAAGAAAGGTCGGCGTGATAGGGACCATTGAATGGAGATACGGCGACAAGAAACTACCCGCTCCTAACACGACCCCGATGGCGCTCGACCTTCAGAAGCTTCTTTTCGAAATGCATGAAGCGGGCGTTGAAGATGTGGTGATGGAGGTCTCTTCCCACGCGCTCGATCAGGACCGCGTGAAATTCGTGGATTTCGACTGCGGCGTGTTTACGAACCTTACCCATGATCATTTAGATTATCACCAAGATGTCGATTCGTATTTCAATGCAAAAGAGAAGCTCTTTAGCGAGTTCTTACGCGAGAGCGTTAAGAGGGATAAATTCGCCGTCATAAACATAGACGATGAGTTCGGAAGAAAGATAAGGACCGAAGCGAAAAAAATATCGTATGGAATGTCCGGCGCCGTCGACGTTGGTCTCCTACACCTCAATCCAACGATACAGGGGAATGACATCAAGATAAAAACACCGTGGGGAGAGCTCGATTGTAAGAGCAGGCTTCGCGGCAGGTTCAATGTCTCCAATATACTTTCGTGCGTAGCCGCGTTGGGTGCGCTGGGGGTCCCTTTAAAAACCATAGAACAGGGCATCGATGGACTTTCCTGTGTTCCAGGACGTCTTGAAGATGTCGAGAACGACAAGGGAATAACGGTCTTTGTTGACTATGCGCATACACCGGACGCGCTTCAAAACGTCCTTTTAACGATAAAAGAGATATCGAATGGAAAGATAATAACGGTCTTTGGATGTGGGGGAGATAGAGACAGGGCAAAGAGACCGCTCATGGGGGATGTGGCCGCAAGGTATAGTGACATTGCCATTGTCACCTCTGATAACCCGCGCTCTGAAGACCCCGAAAGCATAATAAGGGAGATAGTGGAAGGCGTAAAGGACAGAAAGAAGCTTCTGATAGAGGCCGACAGAAAAAAGGCGATAGCAAAGGCCCTTTCGGAGGCTTCGAAGGGCGATGTGGTCCTCATTGCCGGCAAGGGACACGAAAATTATCAGATAGCAGGCAAAGAGGTAAGGCATTTTGATGATAAGGAAGAAGCTACCCGCCTTTTAGGCGGGTCGTCCTGAAGCCCAAAGGGCTGAAGGATCTCCCGCAATGGGATGCTGGAGATCCTTCGCTATTCGCTCAGGATGACACAGAATAAAATGAAACTCTCATTTGAAGATATAGCAGCCGCAACTGGCGCAAAGATCCTGCAGAAAGGTCCTGCAAAGGACGCCCTAAACGTCTGCATCGATTCGCGCCTGATCAAAAAGGGGGACTTTTTTATCGCGATAAAGGGTCCTCATTTTGACGGTCACGACTTTATTGATGAAGTGATCGAAAAGGGCGCCTGCGCAGTGATTCGAAGCAAGAAGCAGGAAGCGGGGAGCAGGAAGGAAGGGGTTTGGGTTCTGGAAGTGGCCGACACAGTAAAGGCGCTTGGCGACATTGCCGCTGCGTGGCGCAGGAAGAATGATATAAAAGTGGTAGCGGTGACCGGCTCCAACGGCAAATCGACCACCAAAGAGATGATAGCCGCCGGCCTTTCGACGCTTCGACGTGTGATAAAGACCGAAGGCAATTTTAATAATCTGATAGGGCTTCCACTTCAGGTCCTGAGAGATATCGAAAATTACGATGTGGCGCTCTTTGAGATGGGGATGAATGCACCAGGGGAGATCAGAAGGCTTGCTGAAATAGCCTCCCCCGATATCGGCGTCATAACGAACGTCAATCCGGCGCATCTGGAAAAACTTCATACCGTTGAAAATGTGGCGAAGGCGAAGGGCGAACTGTTCGAGGCAATGAGACCGGACGGCATCATAATAGTCAACGCCGAAGACCCGTGGGTCATGAAGCTTGCGAGCGGATACAAAGGTAAAAAGACAACCTTCGGCATGCAGAACGGATGCGACGTCCAGTTCGGGCGTCTCATATCCGAAGGGCTCGATAGGACAGACCTTACATTCTATATAAAAGGACGAGAATTTTCGATGAGGCTACCGGTTCCGGGGGTTCACAACGTAATGAACGCAATGGCGGCTATCGCCGTGGGTGTGGCATTGGGAGTTTCACCTCTTATAATGGTCCCCGACCTTGAACGTTTCAGCAACATGAAGATGAGGATGGAGCGGATACAGCTCCTTAACGGGGTCCAGGTGATAAACGACTGCTATAACGCGAACCCGTCTTCGATGCAGGCGGCCCTAAGGACGTTAAGTGTGGCAAAGAGGGCCGGCCGTTTCATAGCGGTTCTGGGCGATATGCTTGAGCTGGGAGAGGCCGCCCCTTCCAAACATGTTGAGCTTGGGGAGGGTGTAGCGACATTCGGAGTGAACAAGCTCTTTATCGCCGGAGATTTCGCGGCCGACGTTGCCAAAGGGGCAAAGGCCAAGGGAATGAACGATTCAGATATAAAGATAGAGAACGATCTAGAAGTTCTTAAAGACGACGTCACGCGCGAGATAAAGACAGGCGACGTCGTTCTGGTGAAGGGCTCCAGAGGCATGAAGATGGAGAGAGTAGTTGAACACCTAAAGAGTGAAATTGGAGTGTGAAAAAGTGATCGGTAATCTGTTATCGGTACCTGCTGATCACCGATGACAGATAACTGATAACCGGAATTTATGTTATATCATCTACTATATCCGCTGCACGACAGGCTCATGGCGTTCAACGTCTTTCGCTATATCACCGTTCGTACTTTCGCGGCGCTCTTTACCGCGATGATCATATATTTCCTTTTCGGCAAGTGGCTGATATCTTACATGCAAAAGAAACAGTTCTGGCAGGCGGTTCGCGATGACGGCCCCGTACAACACCTGAACAAGGGAAAGACCCCTACCATGGGCGGAGTGCTCATCTGGATAGGAGTCCTTATATCCACACTTCTCTGGACGAGGCTTGATAACCCTTACGTCTTCCTTGCCCTTGGTATCGGCACGGCCTATGCGCTCATAGGTTTCCTGGATGATTACAGAAAAGTCATCCTGCGGGATGCGCACGGACTACGCGCGAGATTTAAATTCCCGTTTCAGGTGGGAGTTGCCGTTGCCGGTTCGCTCATACTCTTTGACGGCATGGGATTCGACAGACATCTATCGGTCCCCTTCATCAAGGGGTTCTATCCGCTCTTGGGAATAGCCGGCGCTACGGCCTTCGCATCGCTTGTGATCGTGGGCACATCTAACGCCGTCAATCTCACCGACGGCCTTGACGGGCTTGTTGCGGTGCCGGCAATAATCTCGCTCTTTGCCTTCGCCATTCTTTCCTACACGGCGGGCCATTTAAAGATAGCTTCCTATCTTGCGGTGCCCTTTATACCGGGAGCAGGTGAGTTGACGATAATTTGCGGGGCCATAATGGGGGCGTTGATAGGTTTCTTGTGGTTCAACGCACATCCGGCGGAGATATTTATGGGCGACGTTGGGGCGCTTCCGATAGGAGCGGCCTTGGGTACGGTTGCTGTTGTTACAAAGAACGAGTTCCTGCTCGTTCTTATCGGCGGAATATTCGTTCTGGAGACGGTATCTGTCATTACGCAGGTGATATCATTTAAACTGACTGGCAAGCGGGTGTTTAGGATGGCCCCGCTTCATCATCACTTTGAACTTAAAGGATGGAAGGAGTCGAAGATAATTGTGAGATTTTGGATCATAGCTCTTGTTTTGGCGCTTTTGAGCCTTGCAACATTGAAGCTGAGATGAGGTTGGAAGTCGGAAGTCGGAAATCAGAAATCTGACTTCTGACATCAGACCTCTGACTTCGAGATTATACTGAATGGAGCTAAAAGGTAAAAAGATATTGATAGTAGGATTTGGAAGGTCGGGTGCGGCCGCCGCGAGGTACTGCCTTGGGCAGGGTGCTAAAGTGACCGTCACGGACACAAGGACTGAAGAGTCTTTCGACATAAGCGCCCTGGCCTCCATGTCGGAGTCATGGCAGGCTCACGAGCTTGCGCTCTTACGCACTTTCTTCGGAGGCAATCCGGCGCATCTCTTTGAAGAGGCCGACATCATCGTTCCGAGCCCAGGCGTTCCACTTGAGCTTGAGGGTATAAGAAGGGCACGCGCAAAGAAGATCCCGATAGTGGGGGAGATGGAGCTGGTTTTAGATAAGATAAAGGCCCCGATCATCGCGATAACGGGGACGAACGGAAAGTCTACGGTCACCACCATTATCGGAGAGATATTGAAAGATGCAGGAAAGGACGTGCTTGTCGGCGGCAATCTTGGAACGCCCCTGATCGAACTTTTGGAAGGAGAAGCAGGAAGCGAAAGGCAGGAGGCAGGAAAGACGGACTTTGTTGTTCTGGAAGTTTCCAGTTATCAGCTGGAGATATCGCCTAACTTCCATCCGCAAGTTGCTCTTCTTCTGAACATCACGCCGGACCATCTTGATAGATACAATTCGATGGAGGATTATATAAAGGCAAAGGCCCTTATCGATAAGAACCTGACGGAGAAAGACGTTCTGATCTATAACGGTTCTGATGAGCTCGTTGCAAAGATAGCGGCCGCGTCCAAGGCCAAAAAGTTACCATTCTCATTAAAGGATCAAAGGCCGTTCAAGGATATAGATCTTAATAAGGCGATCATAAAAGGGGCCCATAACAAAGAGAACCTCCTTGCGGCGCTTTTTGCCGTGAACGCATTGGGCATTGAACCAAAAGTGGCACAAAGGGTCTTCGAAAAATTCAAAGGTCTTCCACACAGGAACCAGTTCGTAAGGGAAATAGACGGTATCAA
>PCWZ01000039.1:2421-13000 GCA_002796305.1 Deltaproteobacteria bacterium CG11_big_fil_rev_8_21_14_0_20_49_13 | reverse complement strand
CCATTAAAGCAACTTGTAAAAGAAAATGTCAGGGCCCTGATTTTGATAGGGGCCGCCAAAGAGATAATCGCGAAGGAGCTCGGTGGTCTTACGGAAACGCTAATGGCCGCCGACATGAAAGATGCGGTAGTAAAGGCTTTTACCAAGGCGAAGAGCGGGGACACAGTGCTTCTTTCGCCGGCGTGTGCAAGCTTTGACATGTTCAAGGACTACGCGCACAGGGGAAATGTTTTTTGTGGGGAAGTGAATAAACTATAGCCAGCAAGGCAAGCAAAGTTAAAACCTTGCCGGCCTTGCCGGCCTTGCTGGCCTGAAACCTTACTGGCCGGGGTTATTATGTATCAAGACGACGGAACAATAGTTAGGCGCGTTCATTTTGACTATGTGCTTCTTATCGTCACGGCGCTTCTCGTGATGATAGGCGTCATAATGGTCTATAGCTCAAGCGCCGTACTTGCCCGCGAAAAGATGGGCGACGGATATTTCTTCCTGAAAAAAGAGATCGTATTCGCCTGCATCGGTTTTGCAATGCTTACCATGGCGACAAAGGTCCCCTACAAGTGGTGGAAGAAACTTGTATATCCGGTCCTTGGAATAGCGTTCGTGCTACTGTTGCTTTCGTTCATACCGGGACTTAAAAATACGGCAGGCGGCGCGTCGCGCTGGGTAAAGTTTGGGCCGATCACTTTCCAGCCTTCAGAATTCGCCAAGTTCGCACTCGTTATATTCCTTGCCTATTCGCTCGAAAAGAAGGCCTCGCGGATTAAGACGTTCGGCATCGGCTTCCTTTCGCACGTCGCTGTGGCAGGCGCCCTCATAGTTATGGTCCTTCTCCAGAAGGATATGGGCGCGGCCTTCATGCTTGCGGTCATAGCAGGGGTCATGATGTTCGTTGCCGGCGTCAGGGTCTCTTATCTTGCCGGTATAGCTGTGGCGGCCTTGCCGGCGTTCTATTTCCTGGTGGCAGGGGTCGCCTACAGAAGAAAGAGAATATTGGCTTTCCTTGACCCATGGAGCGATCGCTACGGTTCCGGTTTCCAAATCATCCAGTCCCTGGTCTCCTTTAATGAAGGCGGGATATTGGGCCGCGGTCTCGGTGAAGGTCAGCAAAAGCTCTTCTATTTACCTGAGGCGCACACCGACTTCATCTTTTCGGTCTTGGGTGAGGAGATGGGTCTCATCGGGGTGATGGCCGTTATAACGTTATTCGCGGTATTTTTCTGGAGGGCGGTTGTTATCGGCCTTAAGGCTCCGGATCTTTTCAGCAGATACTTCGCGTTCGGTATCGCGATCTTCATAGGATTGCAGGCGGTGTTTAATTTTAGCGTCGTTATGGGGCTCCTTCCCACGAAGGGGTTGGTGCTTCCCTTCATCAGTTACGGCGGAAGCGCCCTGACGACATTTTTGATCTCGGTCGGGGTGCTGCTCAACATTTCGACCTATAGCAAAACGGCTGGCGAACAGAAATAATATTATGAAAGACAAGTCACGGGTCACGGGTCACGGGTCACGGATTTTAATAGCAGGCGGCGGCACCGGCGGGCACCTTTTCCCGGCGATAGCCGTGGCGGAGGAGCTCTCTTCGAGCCATCCCGAGATAAGGCTCGCGTTCGTCGGAACGGCCCGCGGTCTGGAGGCTCGCGTTATTCCGCTTACCATGTGGGAGCTCATAACGATGAGCGTCCCATCATTCAAGGGGATGGGTCTCATGTTCAAGATAAAGACCGTCTTATCCATGCCGTATGTGCTATTACAGGCGGTATCTATTATAATGAAGCATAAGCCGTCGCTTGTGATCGGTGTCGGCGGATATTCGGCCGGGCCGATAACCCTCATGGCGGCTCTAATGCTTATTCCGACGGTCGCAATGGAACAGAACGCGATACCGGGCATAACCAACAGGATCCTTGGCAGGTTCGTTAAAAAGGTATTCGTGATGTTTGAAGGGTCGGCAAAATATTTTCCGAAGAAGAAGGTGATGGTCCTTGGGAACCCGGTGAGAAAAAAGATAATAGATGTTGCCGCACATAAGCCGGTCAACCGGCGCGGTTTCACTCTTTTGATATTCGGCGGTTCGCAAGGCGCCAGATCGATCAACCAAAAGATGGTGGAAGCGCTCAATTATTTAACGGAAGAGAAGGACGACCTTACCATCATCCATCAGATAGGCCGAGCCGAGGATGTCGAAAGATTCAGCGCCATCTACAAGGCCAAGGGATTCAGGGCCGAGGTCTATCACTTCATCGAAGATATGGGGAAGGCCTATTCCTCGGCTGACATGGTGCTCTGCAGAAGCGGCGCTACAAGCGTTGCAGAACTTTCCGTGGCCGGAAAACCTTCCATGTTCATCCCGTTCCCCTACGCCGCCGATAATCATCAAGAGGCCAATGCAAAGGAGCTTGTCGATGTCGGCGGGGCGGTAATGCTTTTGGATAAAGAGGTAACGGGAGAGCTGCTTGCAGAAAAGATAAAGGACCTTCTGGGCGATCCGTTGAAGCTTGATGCGATGTCCCAGGCCATGAAGAGGTTCGGAAAACCGGATGCGGCGAAGAATATAGTTAACGAGTGTTTAAAATATGTTTAAAAAGTATCAGCACATACATTTTGTAGGCATAGGCGGCATCGGGATGAGCGGTATCGCCCAGGTCCTTCTTACTCTCGGATATAAAGTGAGCGGATCCGATCTTAAGAAGGGCTCCACAACCACCCAGCTGGCAAGGCGCGGCGCAAAGATATTCTTCGGGCACAAGAAAGAGAACGTGGGCGATGCCCATGTGGTTGTTATCTCCTCGGCCGTACATTACGACAATCCTGAAGTTATAGAGGCGAAGGTTCGCGGTATTCCGATAGTCCCCCGCGCGGAGATGTTGTCCGAGCTGATGCGGCTTAAATACGGCATCGCAGTCGCCGGCACGCACGGAAAGACAACGACGACCTCTTTGATAGCAACGATACTTTCGAACGCAGGGCTCGATCCCACCATAGTTGTGGGAGGTGTCGTGAACAGCTTCAGGACGAACGCAAAGCTCGGCAAGGGCGATTATCTAGTTGCCGAGGCGGACGAATCGGACAGGTCGTTCTTAAAACTTACGCCTACAATAGCCGTCATCACCAACATCGATCCCGAGCATATGGAGAACTACAGGGACTTTCAGCACGTACGAGAAACGTACGCGTCTTTTGCCAACAAGGTCCCGTTCTACGGGTGCGTGATAGCTTGCGTGGATCACCCCGAGGTTGAGGCGCTCATAACTCATATCGAACGAAGGGTGATAACGTACGGGATCGAAGGCGGGGATTTTACAGCAAGGAACATAAGACAGGAAGAAGGGGTCATTTATTTTGACGCCTACAACAAGGGCGAGCCGCTCGGAGACGTTTCGCTCGCAATTCCGGGGAGGCACAATGTCCTCAACGCCCTCGCCACGATAGCCGCGGCGATGGAACTGGAGGTCCCTTTTGCAAAGATCAGGAAGGGGCTTTCAAAGTTCAAGGGGATAGAGAGGCGTTTTCAGGTCCTTTCGAAAAAGCAGGGCGGCCCGATGGTCGTCACCGATTACGCGCATCATCCAAGAGAGATAGATGCGGTCCTCGGTTCGGCGGCAGATGGATGGAAGGAGAGGCGGGTAATATGCGTCATGCAGCCCCACAGATACACAAGGCTTTCATCGCTCTTTAACGAGTTCGTTGAGGCGCTCGCAAGACCGGACATGCTCTATGTGATGCCGGTATATGCCGCGGGCGAGGCCGTTATTGAAGGCGCAACCGGCGAGAGGCTCTTTGAAGAGGCGAAGAAGATACGAAAAGAAAAGCCGACGTTCTTTGCAAAGAACAAGGCGGAGATGTTCAAAAAGGTGGGCGCAGAAGGAAAAGAGGGGGACATAATACTTTTTCTGGGCGCCGGAGATATCTGGAAGATGGGGAAGGAATTCGCAAAATTATGGCACTGACATTGATATTACAGCAGGAGCTGCAAAAAGCGATTCGGGGCAACTTACGCTTTAACGAACCGATGCGTGAACACACGACCATCAAGATAGGCGGGCCCGCAGACATATGGGTCGAACCGCTGGACATCGAAGATCTTTTGAGCGCCGTCAGGTGGGCGGACGATAACGATGTCCCAAGGAGCGTTTTCGGCAACGGGAGTAACACGCTGGTAAGGGACGAAGGAAAGAGGGGAATGGTAATATCGCTCAAGAACTTTTCGCATGTCATCCTGAGCGAAGCGAAGGATCCCGTTAGTGCAGTTGTCGGAGCAGGGGTTAACCTTCAGCAGCTTCTTTCATGGACGGTAGAACATTCCTTCACGGGACTTGAGCCTCTGGCCGGCATTCCCGGTACGCTCGGCGGTGCACTTATAATGAACGCCGGCGTCAAGGACGGAACGATAGCCGACGCGGTCAAAAGCATTAAATACGTAACAAAGAACAGAAAAGTTACCGTGGAAAAAGAGGACCTGGAGTTTAGCTACCGAAAACTAAAACTTCCAAAAGGGGTGATCGTCGTTGAGGCCGAACTTGTCTTTGGAAGCGGAGACAAGGCGGAGATAGAAACGAAGATCCAGAAACGGAGAAAGGAGCGGGGAGAGATTCAGCCCATTTTGTGGCCCAACATGGGAAGCATATTCAAGAACCCTGGCGGCGCATCAAAGGCCTGGGAGCTGATAGACGAGTGCGGGCTCCGCGGTGTTCGCGTTGGCGGGGCGAGGGTCTCGAACGAACATGCCAACTGGATCGTTAACGAAGGCAGGGCCACGGCAAAAGATGTCGAGGTGCTCATAAAGCTTATAAAGGAGAAGGTGAAGGACAAGTCGGGTGTTCTACTGGAGACAGAGATAATAATAACCGGTGAGTGATAAAATGACCGATTTTTTAAAAAGGCAGACGATAGGGACCGATACAAAAAGGAAAAAGGCCATCGGCCGCGCGTTCTTACGCATTCAGCAGATAAGCCTTGTCGTTATCGTATGGTCACTCTTTATCGGCGGGATATGGGGGCTTTATCAGCTCGTTTTTGTGAGGGGCGTATTTGTCGTCAAGAACGTCGAGGTGGAGGGGACGCTTAAGAACGTTTCCGCGGTCGATGTAAAACGTATGGCGAACATAAAGACAGGCTCGAACATATTCCTTGTAGATATGAAAAAGGTCCAAAAGTCGATCGAGAACGATCCGTGGACAAAAGAGGTGGCGGTGGCGAGAAAGATACCGTCCAACATCTGGATATATGTAAACGAGCATCGGCCGTACGCGATACTTTCATCGGGCGCCTTGTGGCTCGTCAGCAGACAGGGTGTTGTGTTCAAGGAGCTTGAAGGTTCCGACGAAAAGGACCTGCCGGTGATAACCGGTGTCACGGAGGAGGACCTTTCGAACGCTATGAAGGTGCTGGACGATTATTATAGGTCGCCGCTCACGAACTATTTTTCGATATCGGAGGTCAGCTTCGACCGGGCAAAAGGTTTTACGGTGATCGTTTCAAAGTACGGATTTGCGATAAGGCTGGGCTTTGACCGCGTGCCCGAAAAACTTGAACTGTTATATTCGATGCTTGGAGGCATCAGCTCATATAAAACAAAGATGCGGTATGTGGACCTTAACATACCCGGAAAGGTAGTGGTAAAATATGAAGGTTAAAAGGTTAACAGGTTTGAAGGTTAGCAGGTTAATGGCGCGGGCACAGAGGGCGCAGTGGCCCCCGGGAGGAAGCCCTTAGAGGGCGGGTGTCGGTGATCAGTGAAAACTTAATAATGGCGAGCGAGCGTCGGATTTATTCCGCGCAAGCGAGAGGGGATTGGGGGGAAACAACGAGTCTGCGAGTTGGTCGTTCCCCCCATAAGAATGGAGGAAACAACATGGCGAAAAATGATAATTTGATAGTAGGGCTCGACATAGGGACTACCAAGACCTGTGCGATAGTGGGGGAGGTTACGGATGACGGCATTAATATCGTGGGAATAGGAAGCAGTCCGTCCCGTGGCCTTCGCAAGGGAGTTGTGGTCAACATCGAGAACACCGTTGAATCGGTGCGAAAGGCGGTGGAAGAGGCGGAGCTGATGGCCGGATGCGAGATAACCGGGGTCTATGCCGGTATAGCGGGCCATCATATAAAGGGGATAAATAGCCGAGGTATTGTTGCCATAAAGGACAAAGAGGTGATGCACACCGACCTGAAGCGGGTGTTAGAGGCCGCTCAGCAGGTAGCTATTCCGTCCGACAGGGAGGTGATCCATGTCATCCCGCAGGAGTTCGTGGTCGATGATCAGGACGGCGTGAAGGACCCGATAGGGATGTCCGGCGTAAGGTTGGAGGTCAAGGTCCACATAGTGACCGCGGCATCTACCTCGGCGCAGAACATCATCAAGTGTTGCAACCGTGCGGGACTAACGGTCCATGAGATATTGCTTGAGCAGTTGGCCGGTAGCGAGGCGGTATTGGGACACGACGAAAAGGAGCTCGGAGTGGTCCTTGTGGATATCGGCGGCGGTACGACAGATATCGCGATATTCATAAACGGAAGCGTCGTTCATACCTGCATATTGCCGCTTGGCGGGAACAACCTGACGAACGATGTGGCTGTAGGTCTCCGCACTCCGGCGAACGAAGCGGAAAGGATCAAACAGAAATACGGATGCGTCCTTACCTCACTCGTTCAAAAGGAAGAGACTATCGAGGTGCCTTCAGTAGGCGGAAGGAACCCAAGGATACTTTCAAGACAGATACTCTCCGAGATAATGGAACCGAGGATCGAAGAGATCTATCACCTGATCCATCAGGAGATCCAGCGTAGCGGCTTTGAGGACAGGATAGCGGCAGGGCTGGTCCTGACCGGCGGATGCTCGATACTCGAAGGGATGCCGGAGCTGGCCGAACAGGTATTCAATATGCCGGTAAGGCGCGGCATTCCGAGGGGTGTAGGCGGACTTGTTGATGTGGTCAAGAGCCCCATGTATGCGACCGCTGTCGGGCTTGTACTCGGAGGCGCAAAGAGCGGGCGCGAGGAGAAGATCCATGCACACGCAGAAAAAAGGGGAATTTCAAAGGTCTCTACAAAGGTTCGCGAATGGTTCAGCGAGATCTTTTAGGGTAATTTTGACAATTTAACAAATGGTGAGCGAGCGTCTGGTTCATCCAGCGCGAACGAAAGGGGCTTGGGGGGAAGGAGCGAGCGCCAGCCGAAGGCTGGTCCGCCTCTGGCGGAAGCGAGTCGTTCCCCCCATCAGAATAGGAGGTATTAAATGTCATTCGAGATAATCGAGGAAATAAAACAGGGTGCAAAGATAAAGGTGATCGGCGTGGGCGGCGCCGGCGGCAACGCGGTCAATACGATGATCAAGTCCCGCATGGAAGGTGTCGATTTCGTGGCCACGAACACGGACATGCAGGCGCTTAACGCGAATCATGCCCCACTAAAGATCCAGATCGGTTGCGTATCCACAAAGGGCCTCGGCGCAGGCGCAAATCCGGAGGTAGGTAAGAACGCGGCGATCGAGGACCAGAAAGTGATAGAGGACGCCATTAACGGTGCCGACATGGTATTCATAACCGCCGGCATGGGCGGCGGAACAGGTACGGGCGCGGCGCCGGTCATAGCAAGAGTTGCAAAGCAGATGGGGGCTCTTACCGTAGGTGTTGTAACCAAGCCGTTCGGATTCGAAGGCAAGAGAAGGGGGAGAGTTGCGGAAGATGGGGTTCAGGAGTTAAAAGATGTCGTCGATACGCTCATTACTATTCCCAACGAAAAACTTCTTTCGATATCCGACAAGGATACCACAATGCTCGACGCGTTCAAGAAGGCCGACGATGTACTTCTTCATGCGGTGAAAGGAATCTCGGACCTTATCAACGTCCAGGGTCTTATCAATCTTGATTTTGCCGACGTAAGAACCGTTATGAACGAAATGGGAATGGCGCTCATGGGTTCGGGAGTGTCCAGCGGAGAGGGACGCGCGATAGACGCCGCAACGAAGGCGATATCGAGTCCGCTGCTCGAGAACGTATCGATAAGGGGCGCCACCGGCATACTCATCAACATAACCGGTGGACCGGACATGACGCTCCACGAAGTGAACGAGGCAAGCAAGCTCATACAGGAAGAGGCGCATGAAGATGCCAACATAATATTTGGCTCGGTAATAGATGAAGCGATGGGTGACGAGATAAGGGTCACGGTAATTGCGACCGGTTTCAACAAGGGTGTAAGGGCGGTAAGACAGCCGGGCGTTACGGCACGTCCGCAGAAGGTTACGCCCATTTTCACGCCAAAGCGTCCGGAGGTCATTCAATCTTCGCATCCGTCGCAACCGGCTCGCAGGGAATCGCCGGTTTCATATACAGGCATCCAGCAGGAAATGAGCGCGAGATCGGAGCAGGAATCGGCGAACGCCAAGCAGGCAGTGGAGGCATCGGCCACCAAGGCGAAGATGGAGAACGGCGAGTGGCGCGAGGTGTTCCAGGAGGTAGGAATGGTCGATTATCAGGGCGATGAATACGATATACCTACGTTCCTTCGAAAACAGGCGGACTAGGCATCATAATATATGGTTGATTTTTGGTAAGGCGTAATATACGATATAAAACTATGCTAAATATCAAAATTGGAAGATATCTGATCGTCATCGGTGTCATGGTACTGGCAATTGGATGCGCCTCACAGCAGGGTAAAAAGGCACGGTGGATGGCAAGACAGCTTCCTGGCTCTTCATCCCAAAATTTTGATATTCCGGTAACGGTCAACGACCGGGTCATCGCATGGATAGACTATTTTCAGGGCCCGGGGCATAGACATTATGCAAGATACCTGGCCCGTTCGGGAAGATACGTCCCCCACATGCAGGCTATCCTTAAAAAATATGGCCTTCCGCAGGACTTGGTATATTTAGCGCTCATTGAGAGCGGTTTCTCGGCAACCGCATATTCACGAGCGAAGGCGGCCGGCCACTGGCAGTTCATTCATGGCACCGGAAAACATTACGGCCTGGCGATAGGGAACGGCGTAGATGAAAGAAGAGACCCGGAAGATTCGACCGTTGCCGCCGCAAAGTTCCTTCGCGACCTCCATCAGCAGTTCGGCGACTGGTATCTGGCCATGGCCGCTTACAATGCCGGGCCCGGCAAGATAGAAAAGGCGATAAGGTTGAACGGTACCAGGAATTTCTGGACCATGATAGCCAAGGACAGGCACTATCTAAGGGCCGAGACAAAGGACTATGTTCCAAAGTTCATAGCGGCGGCGATAATTGCCAAGTCTCCGGAAAAGTTCGGGTTCGGCGATGTTGTTTATGACAAACCGATGGAGATGGAAGAGGCCTATGTTGAGAGTCAGACCGACCTTGAGGTGATAGCAAAATGTGCCGATGTCTCGGTCGATATGATACAGGATCTCAATCCCTCGCTCACAAGCGGGACCACACCCTCCGGGGCCAGAAATTATACCGTAAATCTACCCATGGGAACGGCACGTAAGTTCAGCGATGCATATGCAAAGGTGCCGGATAGCGAGCGTCTGATGGCCTTGCGTCATACGGTGAGACGCGGCGAATCTTTGGGGAAGATCGCAAAGAGATATGGTGTCTCAGTGAGAGAGATACTTGCCGTGAACGGTCTTTCAAGCCCTTCACGTATTAGAAAGGGCTCAACGCTTATCATCCCGACGGGTGGAGCGGCAAAGAAGAGCGCCCGCTATATCGCTTCTAAATATACAGCGCGTCCGGACGGGAGGCTCATAAAACATAAAGTAAAAAGAGGCGAGTCCATATCGGTCATAGCCAATAACTACGGGGTCGACAGGGCCGACCTTCGCAAATGGAACGGGCTTAAGAGCAATAATATTCGCCGAGGGCAGGTATTAAAGATCTATTCCGAGGATGAAGGTGTAAAGGTCGCCTCAAGTGTAAGCAAAAGACCCGCACCTGCCACAGGAGGAAAGAACTACGTTGTAAGGCGCGGAGATTCGTGGTGGAAGATAGCCCAGCGTAACGGGATAAGCATCAACGACCTTAAGGGTTGGAATCCGACGCTTGCCGACAAGGACCTAAAGGCGGGTGCGAGGCTCAAGATCTATCAGAATGGAGAGGCACCTCAAGAGACCCCGACATCGACCACGGCATCCAGCGTTGAAGTTGAGGAGGTCTCTTCATCCGACAGGTTGGAGAGCATGCCGGCCAGATCCCTTGCTTCATTGCCCACCTCGGACCATTCAGAACTCCTTTCTATGAAGGCCGAGATATCTACTTCTGCGGTTCAAAACCTAGAATTACCTAGTAATTCCAAAGAGATATCATATAAGATAAAGAGCGGCGACACCCTTTGGGACATAGCTAGAAAATATGGTGTTTCGGTGAAGAACATAGCCGACGCCAACGATCTTAACCCAAAATCGAGGCTGAAACCGGGCACAAAGATCACAATTAGGTCAAAATAGTTATAAAATCTTTCAATTCTTGACAAAGTTTCCGTCGCACGATACACGCCCATACAACTTTCGAACTATTTTAAGGGCGCCTCTAAAAATCTGCTTGTTCTGTCATTGCGAGCCCCGAAGGGGCGCGGCAATCTCTAAGCAAACACTTGATTTATGG
>PCWZ01000039.1:0-2398 GCA_002796305.1 Deltaproteobacteria bacterium CG11_big_fil_rev_8_21_14_0_20_49_13 | reverse complement strand
CAATCTCTAAGCAAACACTTGATTTATGGAGATTGCTTCGGTCACTACGCTCCCTCGCAATGACACGCCAATGGGTTTTTAGAGGTGCCCATAAACAACTATTGAACTACTTTTATATTACTTTTTAACAACCTTAATAAGGAGGGTTTATGTCGATAACATCGATGTCGGTAGAGAACCGGAAGTTCGATCCCCCGGCGGAACTTTCAAAGAACGCCTGGGTCAAGACTTACGACGAGTACAAAAAGATGTATGACCGCTCAATAAAGGACCCGGAGGGGTTCTGGGGCGACGTGGCCAAGACGTTCCACTGGTACAAACCATGGGGCAAGGTAAGAAGCTACGATTTCACCAACAACATAGATATCAAGTGGTTCGAAGGTGGAAAGACCAATATCACTGTCAACTGTCTCGATCGTCACATTGAGAACGGCAAGGGCGACCGCATCGCCATCATCTGGGAAGGTAATGAGACAAGCCAGATCAAAAAGACAACATACAAAGAGCTCTATACCGATGTCTGCAAGTTCGCCAACGTCCTCAAGGACAAGGGCGTGAAGAAGGGCGACAGGGTATCCATCTATCTTCCGATGGTGGTTGAGCTGACGGTTGCAATGCTTGCCTGCGCACGCATCGGAGCCATTCACAGCATAGTGTTCGGCGGTTTCTCGGCCGACGCCCTCCGCGACAGGATCTTAGATTCAGGCTGCACGTTCCTCATCACCTGCGACGACGCCTTCAGGGGCGCCAAGAAGATCCCGATGAAGACAACGGCCGATGCCGCAATGGAAGCCTGCGAAAAGGCCGGTAAGCCCATCAAGACCTGCGTGGTATTCAAGCACGCCGACGGGAACGTTCCCATGAGGTCGGGTCGCGATGTCTGGTGGAGCGATGTAATGAAGGACGCAAAACCTACGTGCGAACCTGTGGAGATGGACGCCGAAGATCCCCTCTTCATCCTTTACACCTCCGGTTCAACTGGAAAGCCAAAGGGCGTTCTACACACCACCGGCGGCTACATGGTCTTTGCAGCGACCACGTTCAAGTATATTTTTGATTATCACGATAACGATATCTTCTGGTGCACCGCCGATATCGGCTGGGTCACGGGACATACCTACATAGCCTATGGCCCGCTCCTTAATTGCGCGACCGAGGTGATGTTCGAAGGCATTCCCAACTATCCGCATCCGGACCGTTTCTGGGACGTCTGCGAAAGGCACAATGTCAGCATCTTCTACACGGCCCCGACAGCTATCAGGTCGCTCATGCGCGAAGGTGAACAGTGGCCCAAGAAGCATAATTTAAGCAAGCTCCGCATTTTGGGAAGCGTCGGAGAGCCGATCAACCCTGAAGCATGGATATGGTACTACAAGAACGTAGGGAACGAAAAGGCCCCTATCGTTGATACCTGGTGGCAGACCGAGACCGGCGGGATCCTTATCACGCCGCTTCCGGGCGCTATCCCCACAAAGCCGGGCGCCGCAACGGTCCCCTTCTTTGGAGTGGTCCCTAAGATCTTCAATGAGCAGGGCAATGAAGTTGGTGTTAACGAAGGCGGATATCTTGTCATCACCGAGCCGTGGCCCGGGATCATGAGAACCGTTTACGGTGAACACCAGCGTTTCAAAGACACATATTTCAGCCGTTTCCCCGGAGTGTATTTCACCGGCGACGGGGCCCGCAAGGACGAAGACGGATTCTTCTGGCTGATGGGCAGGATCGATGACGTTCTTAACGTCTCCGGCCACCGCATCGGTACGGCTGAAGTTGAATCGGCCCTTGTTTCCCACCCGAAAGTAGCCGAAGCGGCCGTTGTCGGTTATCCGCACGAGATCAAGGGACAGGGAATATATGCCTACGTGACGCTTAAGACAGGCAATGAGGCGAACGACGTCATTAAGAAAGAGCTTGTTGCCCACGTTCGCAAGGAGATAGGCCCTATCGCGTCTCCCGACAAGTTACAGTTCGCGGACGCCCTGCCTAAGACACGTTCAGGCAAGATCATGCGCAGAATTTTGCGCAAGATAGCCGAAGGCGACGTCTCAAATCTTGGCGATACATCGACCTTGGCCGATCCGCATGTTGTAACGGTACTTGTAGAGCATAGACAATAAAATGGTGTCATTGCGAGGAGCCGTAGGCGACGAAACAATCCCCCGCATTTAGAATCAAAAAAAGCTCCGCTAACTTTAGCGGGGCTTTTTATTTTCCATTCCGCGATCCATTCGATTGCAGGAGACTGCAGCTGTTGGGGTATTCGGAGACGCTTGACGTGTCTTCTTTTCAGTCGAAAAACTTTTGTGGTTTTTAAAAAAGGCTCTTCGCGGATATGAGTGGGTGATTTGAGGGCACCTCGACCGAGCGGTGGTAGAAAGGCCGCTATAATTTTAAGTTT
>PCWZ01000038.1 GCA_002796305.1 Deltaproteobacteria bacterium CG11_big_fil_rev_8_21_14_0_20_49_13 | reverse complement strand
CTCTTGAGGTAATGCGCCAGATTTTTGGCAATGTGATTGGGGTCCGATTTCAGTCTTTGAAAATCGAGCTTGCTGATGTTGTGAAACTGATGTCCGGCGGCCCTGTTGAGAAGTTTCTCTAAGACTTCAGGGGGACGGTCTTTGTGCTTGGTGTATTCACTAAGGACTTTCTCTTTTGACTTTTCAAGCACACAGTCCAGACGCCTAAGAACCGTTAAAGGCAGAATCACCTTGCCGTACTGGTTTGGTTTGTATGGCCCGCGCAGTGCATCTGCAATGCTGAATATAAAATTAACTTTTTCCTGAAAATTGTTCATAGTTCACCACGTTTTTTAATCTTTCTAATCAATTTCTACAGATTTTATATTCAATCCAAACGGCATCAAAAGTTTGGCATGTGGTGATCCATCAAACCACTCAAAATCATATACTTTATCAAGCCAGTGATTACATACTTTAATCCAACTTGGCCAAACCTTTAAAACCCGCTCTGTCTTGACACCATGTTTTTCCCAGACCGCTTGGAGTAATTCCGGATGGGATTGAAGCATTGTGATGGCTTTTTCCACAATTTCGGGGGCTTCAGTGACAAAGCAAAGAGGAATATCGAGAGAAAGATCTGTTGGATATTCTTCGATGTCTTTTTCAGCGAGATCACATGCGAGTTCGTTTAAGGACAAGAGAATGTAATACGCACAAAGGCCAGTACGATATTGTGACGAACCACCAAATATTTTTTCTAGCCAGGGAAAGCGATCAGCAGAACCACTTAGAAATTCCCATGCGCCGCTTACTTTATCATTCAGAGCGCTTGTCCAACCCATGAGGCCGTGATGCCTGTGGATTGGAGCATAGTGGCCTGCCTCACCAACTTTTACGACAATGTCTACAAGCTTGAGGGCCGCATCATAGTTGCCGATTAGGGCACACAGCGCGCCATGTAAGCTGTGATAAAAATAGCCCAGCGCGGACGGAGTTTTGATAACAGACATTAAACCCGCACGGTTCCAGCCAGAAATGTTGTAAAGGTCATCAAACAATGCCCTTTGATCTGAAAATTCAGGACGACCAGATTCTATCCCGGCGAGGGCGATTGCAAAAATTGGCGCCGCGCATTGCAAGGCGCTATCGACTCTTTCTTTCCAATCTTTTGAGCCGACTTGAGTTTGTTCGATATGGACTCTCCACTGCAACAACGCATTATTCACAGGTCCACGGACCCTTTTAACGAGCTGCCTCCAGCCGGCCATGTCAATTTGTCGGGTCAATTGAACGGCTGTGTTGTAGATTTCGACAGGATCTCCCACATCGACAGTGATAGTGGGGAGTTGATCGGCAGACTTTACTTCTTTTTTATTAATAAAGGGATTGTTACCCAATGGGGGTTGCCTGGGAGGAAAATTGTGTAGAGATCGCAACAAGACTTCAAAATCTTCATCTGTGATTTGACCGTCTTGGGTCTCAATTCTTAATCTTGTTCCTAAAAATGCGGGAACCTTCTTGGCGCCGGTCACATCTTTCACAATAGGTATAAACTTTATTGTGCCGATATCTTGGATAAGTTCCGCTGTGACGATCATCCTTTCATATCCAACACCACCATGCCCTGCCTCGGCTTTTCGAATATAGGTATCCGTACAGATGGTTAAAACACGGTCTGAGTCTCGCACACCACGATCCATAAAAAGAGCGACATCGCTACCAGGCTCTAGGTTCCATTTATCAAGGATTGCATTGACTCCAGAATTTCTTAACCGGGTTGCCAAATCTTCGACCCATTGTTTGTGCTCTGGAGAATCGTGGGAGTACGAAATAAAAACCGTTGGTGATTCGGTTGCACTCTTCAGAGTAGTATCCGCGCTGTCTTGTCGATGCTCCATTTTTTCCGGTGAAATCAACTGAATATTCCTGGCGCCTCGTCCACGGCGAATATATCCGGCTGTTTCGAGGCTCTCTAAATACTGTGCGACGCTGCGCGGAGATTTGAGATTCAACCTCTCTTGAAGCTCTCGTGTTGTTGGCGATCGCTGCTCCGTGCGGATATAGTCGCTGATTTCATTAAGGAATTTTTGTTGATGTTCTGTAAGCTCAATCATGCTGACTTATATATAAAATTGTTTCAACGACGTCAAACAAATTTTTCTACCCGACACCTTCATTTTTCAGATCCGAAAACGCCATTAGTTTTTACTCATCGCGGAATTCTCTACACAGAGGCGGTTTTCGCCTCCCGGTGAATTGGAAAAAACGTGATGAAAATTTCAGAGATCAACATTCAGCTCATCAAGCCCACAAATGGTCTCGTGGCTTTTGCGAGTGTCGTGCTCGACGGCAAAATTTATCTCGGTTCCATCGGCGTCCATCAACGGCTTGACGGTGCCGGTTACCGCCTGACCTATCCCACGAAGAAAACCGGCAATCGCGACTTTCACATCTTTCATCCCATTGAAAAAAACTTAGGACAGCAAATTGAACAAGCCATTTTGAGCAAGATCACTGCGCTTTTGGAGAAACAAGGTGCGGGTAGCGCGTCAGGTGCAAGAGAGGATGGCGATGCTATCGGCTGAACAGGTCAAACAGTTTCAGGGTTTGTATGAGCGGCGCTTTGGGCAGCAGATCAGCGAGCAACAGGCCTATGACATGGGGATGAAGCTTGTAACGCTGGTTAAGCTTACCTGCACCGCTCAGGGCAAGGCCCAGAAAAAACGTAATGAAGGGGACAATCATGACAAAGAAACAAATCCAGACGGGCTTTAAACCCATTGGCGTGAAAGATCTCAGCGACGTCTTGGGCATTACCATCAAGAAAGACGAGGCCAACAAAGTAGTCACGTTTTTGTGTCAGCTCTCCGCGTATACCGAGAACGCCCAGTTTAACGTCAGCTATAATGCGCCGTCCTCCACCGGTAAAAGTTACATACCCACCGAGATTGCCAGTTTATTTCCCAAAGAGGATGTCATGGAGCTTGCCTATTGTAGCCCCACGGCATTTTTTCATGATGTCGGCAAATACGATAAGGCGTTTAATGGCTACAAAATAGACCTCTCCCGAAAAATTCTTATTTTCTTGGATCAACCGCACAACGATTTATTGGCCCGGCTTCGGCCTTTACTCTCCCACGACCGTAAAGAGATAAATCTCAAGATTACCGACAAGTCACAGAAGATGGGATTGCGTACCAAGAATATTTTAATTCGTGGGTATCCTGCCGTCATCTTTTGTACGGCGGGCCTGCACATAGACGAGCAGGAAGCCACGCGCTTTTTGCTCTTAAGCCCCGAAGTGAATCAGGAAAAGATTCGGGCCAGCATCATGGCCTCGATTCAAAAGGAATCCGACCGCGATTTGTACAATGAATCATTGGAAAAGAACCTGCCGCGCATGCAGTTTGCCGAACGCATCCGCGCTATCAGGGATGAAAATATTCAAGAGATCAAAATTGGTTTTCAGGAAGAAGTCGAACGACGATTCTTTGAAAAGCGTACCGTCCTCAAACCACGCCACCAACGGGATATTAAACGCATTACCTCACTCATCAAATGCTTTGCCCTGCTGAATCTCTGGTGGCGGGATCGTGAAGGTAGCACCGTCACGGCTAATGAAGAAAATATCGCACAGGCCTTCAGCGTGTGGGAGCGGATCGGCGTAAGTCAGGAACTCAACCTGCCGCCCTATATTTACAATCTCTATTCTGAGGTCATTCTGGCGGCATGGCAGGAGAAGGAAGGCAATGGCCTCACCCGCAACGACATTGCCAAGAAATATTACGAGGTCTTTGAACAAATGTTGGATGTGACCAAGTTCCGCCAGCAGATACTGCCCATGCTGGAAACAGCGGGACTGATTTATCAGGAAGCGGATTTGAACGACAAACGCAAAGTCCTGGTTTTCCCGAACCCTGCACACGCTGGCACAGCTCAAAACAATATAGTGAGCGCAGGGGTGGGGTGAAAATCATTAAGGACGAATTGGCGCGATGGTTCAGACCCGAGCTTGACAGTAAATGACTGACAATGGCTGAAATAATTTTCTAATGATTTCGGCAAGGGTGGAGAATTGATGTTTGCAAATGAACCAAAAACCGAGACGGATCACATAACGCAGCTCTCAATTACCGATCTCACCAAGCGCGGAATTCTGGATGGCATGTTGCCGTGCACACTGCGCTGGCAAAATAATATCCTTGGCACCGAGCAGAAAGTGGATGTTGCGGTCTGCCGAAAAGGGGGAAACCAAATTTGCGAACTGAGCTATGAGTTGGGCGCTTCAAAGACAGGAAAAAATTACCACCGGTGCAAGGTAACTATCACCACAACCCCGTGTCATTATGGTGGAGCACGCCGGTGGTTTCTTTGCCCGATGAAGAATGATGGCGTCCTGTGCAAAAAGCGCGTTGCCATCCTCTATTTGAAAGAGGGCTCCTTTGGTTGCCGCCACTGTCATCACCTGACCTGCTCGTCTCAGAATAAAAATCAGCGAAACCATGCCGATGCCTTGATGGAGGGTTTAAAGGATCTGCTGGAGATGCAAGAGTTGCAGAGCAAAATCAAAACCCGCCTGTACAAGGGGAAGCCAATAAAAAAATACCGACAATTCGAAACGTTAGCAAAGCGGTATCTGGCCAGAACCTGCTTTACTACCGGGGAATAGAATCTTAATGTGGTGGTGACATGCAAAGACCTGAAAAACTGCGTTACATTCTGTATGCCCGCAAATCCTCAGAGAGCGGGGATCGGCAGGTGCAGTCCATTGATGATCAGATCAACCGTCTTCAAAAACTCGCCGGTGATTTAAAACTGAATGTCGTCGATATTCTCATCGAAGCAAAATCCGCCAAGAAACCGCAGAGCCGCCCGATCTTTATGAAGATGATGCAACGGATCGAAGCTGGCGAAGCCGATGGCATCCTGGCTTGGCAGTTGAATCGTCTTTCACGTAACCCAGTCGACAGTGGAACCTTGGGTTGGTTTTTACAGCAGGGAACGATTCAATCGATTCAAACCACCGAGCGTGAATATCTGCCCGATGATAATGTGCTCTTGTTCAGCGTTGAAAGTGGCATGGCCAATCAATATATTTTGGAGCTGCGAAAAAACGTCAAACGTGGCGTGGACAGCAAATTGGCAAAAGGCTGGAAACCCAATGTGGCTTCGCTGGGATATCTCAATGAGAAAGAAGAAAAGACGATTGTTGAGGACCCAGAACGTTTTCCACTGATTCGTAAAATGTGGGACTTGATGCTCACCGGGACAAAATCACCGCCACAGATTTTGGAGATCGCCAATAAGCAATGGGGATTTCGCACCAGAAAAACCAAGAGACTGGGCGGTAAAGAATTATCACGCAGTGGGATCTATCGAATTTTCACCAATCCCTTTTATGCAGGCATCATCGCTTACGGCGGTAAGGAGTATGACGGCAAACACAAGGCCATGATCACGCTTTCAGAATTTGATCGCGTTCAATACCTGTTGGGCCGCAAGGGAAAAGCACGGCCAAAAACACATGCCTTTGCTTTTACGGGTTTGATTCGCTGTGGGGAATGTGGCTGTGTATACACGGCGGAGACCAAGCGGAAGTTGATCAAATGCAATGGCGAAGTCAAAGAATACACCTATTACCACTGCACACGAAAAAGAACAGATTACGACTGCTCACAAAAGAAGGTGATACGCGATGATGTTTTGAACCAGCTCATCGCCGATGAAATCGAAAAATTCACCATCCTTCCTGAGTTTAGAGATTGGGCCTTGGAAGTCTTGAAGGAGCAAAATTCAAAAGAGGTGACAGATCGCAATCAGATTTTTGAATCGCAAACGAAGGCATTGGCGCAATCCCATGATAAACTGGACCGTCTGGTTGATATGCGCCTGAATGATTTGCTGTCGAATGCGGAGTATGTCCAAAAAAAGGACCGGCTGGAAAAAGAAATTCAAGATTTACGAAAGCAGGCCAAAGAGACCGAGGAACGCATCGACAATTGGCTGGAACTGACCGAAAAGGTCTTCGACTTTGCCACCAATGCCCACACGGCCTTCCTGAATGGCAACATGGAAACCAAGAAACAGATCCTGATGGCACTGGGTTCGAACCCAACGCTTAAAGACGGGAAACTCTCTATTACCGCAAGCGAGTGGCTGGTGCCGATTGAAAAAGCCTATCCTTCCCTCGAAGCTGCATACCAAGGGTTAGAACCAGCGCAAACCCCCGAAAATACGAAACGGATGGGCCAAATCGGCGCCATCCGTTCCACTTGGCGGAGAGGGTGGGATTCGAACCCACGGACCCCGTAAAGGGTCGCTGGTTTTCAAGACCAGTACCATCGACCAGCTCGGTCACCTCTCCAAATACTTCTATTCAGCTACTTAGAACAAGTTCCGTTCACTGTCATCAATTTTTCAGAATCCGCTTCCTCGTCTCTCACAACCCTTTTTACCGCCCTAGTAAGTAGTCCTACTAGGATGTTCCATCTTTGTTGCGGTGACATCTCTCCGATTTTCGAATAATCAATCGTCTTAACGATATCGTGATAGTCAGACTCATAATCAAAAGCTGAGGTTGGTCGGACTAACTTTTTATCTTCATTTCTACGCTTCACTTTTTGGCGTTTTCCATCTACGCTCGACCTTTATTTTTCAGATTTTAGCTTCCAGTTTTATCTCAAAAATCCATTTCTTAAACTTTTCTTAAACTAATCCTCGGAAAAGGGCAGTTAATTACGGTAACTTACGGTAGTGAAAAAGTGGGTTAGTTTTTTGTTTTTATTCGTTAGTTCTTGTTTTTGTTATATATTTTAATAACCCCATTATCGGTTTTCAAGACTGGCTCTTTAAACCACTCAGACACCTCTCCAAAAATTTCGCAATAGATATAGCCAGTCAGGCATTTTTGTCCAGCAAGAAAACATGAGGGCTAAATAGTTGCATTTGAAGGGGTTAGATGGCACAAGAAGCGAAAGGGGGGAAGTTATGCCAAAATACGATCTAAAAATAACCGTTACTGAGGTTAGGGGTGGTGGAAAGTGCGATATGGGTATCAAGATCGGAGATACCTGGATGGTCGAAGAAAATATGGCCCCATTTTGCACATGGGCCTATACAGCTATATTTCCATTTATTTCGGCCATGCGTTATGGCTCAAAATTTCCTTGGGAACCTGACCCTGAAGTGTCATTTGCCTGTTGCCCAGACCCTCACAATACTGTGGTCTTTAAAGTAGAAAGATTGAAAGAGATAAATGCTTAAACCTAAGCCGCGTATAATCAATTTCGCTGGACAAAACCATTGCTATCCACTAAGCACTACGCACTGGAAATTGCTGTGAATGGAGAGGTGCCCGAGTGGCTGAAGGGGACGGTTTGCTAAACCGTTGTACAGGCTTAAACCTGTACCCAGGGTTCAAATCCCTGCCTCTCCGCATTAAAAAGGCCGGTGACAGTTGTTACCGGTCGGTCAAAACCGATAATTAGTGGTCACATCAAAAGCGATGATTATCTGATAGTCCAAGCGGTCTCACAAGG
>PCWZ01000037.1:5943-11143 GCA_002796305.1 Deltaproteobacteria bacterium CG11_big_fil_rev_8_21_14_0_20_49_13 | reverse complement strand
CTTCCATATCACCCAGAAAAATACCACATTTTCAGCCACTTGCCAAGCCTTTCTCGAACCCACTTCTAGAATTTGCTTGAGTAGTTACAAAAAAATAAGCAACTTTTCAGAAAAAACGGCGATAATAAAAATAGGTATATTTTTTATGTCGAAATTTGAACAAAAGACAAGCCTGTCCATCGGCATGGATCCTTCTACGGCCGAGTACCTAAAGTCGTCGGTGACGGACTGGCTAGAGCCCTTTATTTGTGAAAATGGACATGATGAATGTCTCAGAGAAGGGGATAAGTGCATCCCGGCCGAAGATATAAGCTTTGAGTTGAACAGGATCCTAAAGGACAACAAGTTAGACAGGGTAGAGGCCCCGTTATTTTACGCGACAATAGCTGAACTTGCGGATGACGGGTATCTTACAATGAATGAGGCTCTTAATGTTACCCTTTGGCTAACGGCCTCCCCGGCTAGCCGCATCCTTGGAAATCTGCAGAACATGGACATGTCGGATTCGGATAATAATGAGCGTGAAGATTTCATGGGGCTTTCGCCCTTTGTAGGATCTGTGCAAAGTTATATGCTCATGTTCAAAAGTGATGATGCAAAAATGCTGGCGGTCATACAACAGACCTTGATGGTCGCTGAACAGATCCAGTATGATATTGAATTTGCCGAGGATGTCTACCAGACACTTACAGACAATGAGCGGTCATATCTAAACTTTATCAGCGCCGAGAACCTTTGGGGCATCTCTTACCTGATCGCGGATCAGACCTTTTCGTCTCTTGAAGTAGATGGCGTCAGAAGGTACTTGGAACGGCTTAGAAGCATCGGAACCGGGTCCCTCATATTTTTAGCAGGCCTGTTAAAAGGATATCTTATCGATAACGATCCGTTCGTTCAGGAATTTTTGCACAGCTCATATGGTAAAGTATCGATGATCGGACCGCTCTATCAACAATCAAAATCCACCGTATTTGAGGAGCTTGGAGATAGTTATTATAAACAATATTGTGTTGATTCTGTGTGGCTTGCTGTTGAGTGCGGCGCATACAGATTTGCCGAGGTGTTGGTGGACAGATATGAGAACAATACAAAAGTAAAGATAAAAGGGCGTGATTTCGAACATGTTCTTCCGTCCGGTCTGTTCCGGTTTTTCAACGGGCCCGTTACAAGACTTGGCAACGCTTTGGGGTCGCTTGATAGTGCAGTATCCTATATTTCAGGAGGAGTTGTCGGTAGGCTCGCGGCAAGAGGTTTAAGGGGACAAAAAGTAGTTGCAGCATCTTTGAGAACGCTGGGACCTGTCCGAAAATTACTACCCGGCATTGAATGGGTTGCGGTAAATGCCGGAGATAGCTTGATGGGCTGGCGCGGGATCAAGTGGCTTGTCAATTTTTCCGCTGAATGGAGCAAATTGTCGGTTTATAGCTATGGCGGTTCTGTCCTGGGAGGAGACGACGGCGCTCAGGCCGGTGCAATGATCTATCTGTTTGGTCTCGGTTCGTCGGTCATGTTTAGATCAGCGATGGAAGGGGTTTTATCGAGAGATATCATCAAGGCCGACATTGAGGCCATCTCGTCCGGAAATATCTCCGATGCCGCCATGCAGATAATAAGGCGATCCGAAGAAATGTCGGCAGTTGAGTTGGAAAACCTTGCAAAAAGGATCGCTCGTTCCGCAACAAGAGGTGCTGATTTAACTCTGCCAAAAGGAATGAACTCTGCACAACTGGCAAACCGTTTAACGAAACTTAGGGGAGAGATCGCAAAGATAGAACGAATTGAGACTAATATGTTCGATGCGCTAGACAGAATAACGTCTCTTCAGAGCGAAATATTAACAACTGCTGCCAAAAATGGTGAAGCTGTTAGAATACAAGCCATTGAAGATATGTATGCACAGCTTGAAAAGATAGATAAACTGCACATTGGCGGGGATATTACATTTCAGCAATTACAGACAGCTGCTGCAAAAATCAGGGACGTAAAAAACAGGCTCGATGCGATTCTGGGGGATATAAAAGGACAGCTAAAGGTTGAAAAAAAACCTGCGCCATCTGCTGCCCCGACGACCAGGAAAGCCGGTGCTAAGGCTAGTGAAAGGCGTGTTTCAACAGAAAGGCCAGCGTTGGAACATCCGGACAGAATACCGGTCGAAAAAAGCGGCGCCGGTCCCGGCAAACAAAAAATCAATAGAACCGTAGTTACTGTTGCCGACCCTGCACAGGCTATTTTGACAAACCCTCCTTTGGAACTGTCACCAGTTCTGCTTTCAGCCGTTTCAAGAGGAAGGGTTAGCTTTGCAAATGGATGCACTGAGCTGAAGGGATGGTACCATAGAACAACACCCGCCAATAGAAAAGCTCTTTTACGAAGGATCCATGAACTGTCGCTAGGGGAGTTGAGAGGATGGAAAGTGTCAACTAGAAATTCGGTTATTTCACATGCGAGAGTTGCAAGAAGTTTTCGGTTATTCGTGGAAAGAGATGGAAATGGATTTTATAAGATCACCAATCTCAAACATCGTGGAAATATACACGGATGGCGCGAAGGTTATTGAGGGCACCTCTAAAAACCCGTAAATTGCTCGTTCGTCCTGAGCCTGTCAAAGGATGAACCGTTATAAATCAACGTGTTGCAATTTTCATGGTTCGACAAGCTCACCATGAACGGAGGTTTTTAGAGGCGCCCTTGAGTTTGTTTTGCGCGAGGCTGTTTTCCAAACAAAGTGTAGCTCCAGATCGTATATCCTATCACAAGCGGCATACCGATGATCGCGATGATGATCATTACCGTTAAGGTCAGAGGGGAAGAAGAAGAGTTCATAAGGGTAAGGCTGAACTCTTCGCCGTTCCTTGCAGGGACGATCATGGGAAAGAGCGCGGCACCGATCATCCCAAAGTTGGAGATAATCGCTATCGTTGATGAGACAAATGAGCCGAACCTGGCCGTCTTCACTATCATTATAATGGAGAGGACCGGCAGAGCCCAGAGCTGAGGATGGGTCGCGAAGTTCACGAACAGATGCTTCTGCCATATATATGACAGGAGAAGGACCTCAAGAAAGATGATAAGGTAGCTATACGCGGCATATTTTGCAAAATAGGTGGAAAGAAGCGAAATGTCGCCGGACGCCCTGTTCTTGATGAAAAGGGCACCATGCACCGCGAACATCAAGACCGAAAGTAGTCCAAAGGTGAGGGCGTACGGGTTCAAGAGTTCAAGGAACGTTCCGGCGTAGTCCATTCCGGCGTTCAGGGAGATACCGCGAAGGATGTTGCCTATCGCAACGCCGAAAAGAAGCGCCGCCAGGAGACTGCCCAGCCCGAACGAAACATCCCAGAGCTTGTGCCAAGCGGCCGAATCATGCTTGTTCCTGAATTCTATGGCAGCCGCGCGGAAGATGAGCGCGGCCAAAAGCAGCATGAACGCCAGATAGAATCCCGAGAATACGGTTGCATAAACGTGGGGGAACGCGGCGAATATGGCGCCGCCGCCGGTAAGCAGCCACACCTCGTTACCGTCCCAAAATGGACCTATTGCCGCGTAGATAGCGCGTTTGTCATCTTCCCTTCCGGCGAAGAGAGAAAGTATCCCGGCGCCAAGGTCAAAGCCGTCGAGGACGGCATAGACCGTCAATAGCGCCAGTATGATAAAATACCATGTAACCTGTAGAAAGCTCATGTTTGCACCTCCGGTCCTTTGGCCATGTGACGACGTATGAGAAAGAGCCAGGAGAAGAAGAGAAGGAGATATATCAGGGAGAAAAGTATTATCGAGAAGAGAACCTGTCCGGCCGGCACTGTCATCGATGCGGCATCGCCCGTTTTAATTACATGATAGACCGCCCACGGCTGGCGTCCTACCTCGGCGGATATCCAGCCAAGGTCGTTCGCGATGAAAGGCAGCGGTACAGAGATAAAAAGTAGCCATAAGTATGCGCGCATCGTCCATAATCTTTTAAAAATGAGGAGGAGAATTCCAAGCCCCGTAAGACCAATAAAATACATGCCCAGCCCCACCATCAGGTGGAACGCGGTGAACGTTATGGCAAGGGGGGGTCGAAGATCCCTGGGAAAATCGTTCATCCCCTTTATTTCGGCGTCAAACCTTCCGTGAGTGAGGAGCGAAAGAAGACCGGGGATCTTTATCGCGGCAATTATCCTGTCGTTCTTTTCATCGGGGATGCCGAAAAGAATGGCCGGCGCATCTTTTTGTGTTTCATACAAGCCCTCGAACGTGGCCAATTTTTCCGGCTGTGTTAGCGCTACCTGAATGGCGTGATAGTGGCCAAGCCCTACTTGGGCAATAGAAGATATAAATCCTACGATCAATGCCATCTTTAAGGATCTCTTGGCAATGTCCTCATATCTTCCTTTAAGGAACATGTGGGCTGAAACGGCCGCCATGAACAACGCGCCGGTTATGAAGGCGCCGCATATGGTATGAAGATATCTTGGAATGGTGGAAGGGTTGAAAGTCGCCGCCCAAAAATTTGTGAGCACTGCGCGGCCCCCTTGTATCTCATATCCTACCGGTGTCTGCATCCATGAATTGGCGACTATTATGAAGAAGGCGGAGAGCATGGTCCCCACGGCCAGGAAGATGGAACATATATAAAGCGTCCTCTTTGAGAGCTTTCCGAAACCGTAGATAATAACGCCGATGAATATCGACTCCATGAAGAAGGAAAATATCCCCTCCGCCGCCAGCGGGGCGCCGAATATGTCGCCCACGAACCTTGAATAGTTGGACCAGTTGGTCCCGAACTGGAACTCCATGACGATCCCTGTGGCAACGCCCATCGCGAAGGTAATGACAAAGAGTTTGAACCAGAACTTGACCAAGTCCCCCCAGATGGGTTCTTCGGAGTTCTTATATTTTCGCATTAAAAAGACGATTATCCATGCAAGGCCTATGGAGAGTGGTGGAAAGATAAAATGAAAGCAGCTTGTAATGGCGAACTGCAACCTTGAAAGAAAAACGGTGTCCATAATAACCCTTTATTTAGAGCCTGTCGGGGAATGCCACTTATGCGTCATTGCGAGGAGCGTAGTGACGAAGCAATCTCCCGTAACTACTTGATTTCGTGAGATCGCCACGTCGCCCCTTGGGCTCCTCGCGATGACAAAACTGAATTCCCCGACAGACTCTAGGGCACCTCTATAAACTACTCACGCTGTCATTGCGAGCCCCGAAGGGG
>PCWZ01000037.1:2066-5930 GCA_002796305.1 Deltaproteobacteria bacterium CG11_big_fil_rev_8_21_14_0_20_49_13 | reverse complement strand
CGCGGCAATCCCCCATAAACACTTGATTTATGGAGATTGCTTCGTCGCTGGACGCTCCTCGCAATGACATAACAATGGGTTTATAGAGGTGCCCTCTATTTATTCCCAAGTCTTTGACTGAAAATATAGAAAGATACCGCTGATATCAGGGCCAGCGCCGCACCTAGAGAAAAGGCGGCCGAAGGCCCCGCATATTTCCATATTAGGCCGGTCAGCAAATTTGCCGGGAACAGGAGTATGCCGGTCACAAAACTATATACCCCGTAAGAAGTGGCCCTGTTAGACGCCGGAACCACATCCGCGATATATGCGCGAATGACACCTTCCGTCATGCCGTAGTAACAGCCGTATATCCCGAAGAGAAACCATATGTGCCACCACATGCTAGCGAACGCAAAACCCAAGTAGCTGAGTGCGTATATTCCAAAACCCGTCAGTATAACTCTTCTTCTTCCCACCTTGTCCGACCATTTGCCTGCGGGAATGGCCACCAGAGTGTATACGAGATTGAAGAAGAGCCAGACAAGCGGCACGTGCATGGTCGTTACGCCTACGTTTTGCGCGCGTAATAAAAGGAATGCGTCGCTCGAGTTGCCTATGGTAAAGATCCCGATGATGACAAGTAGCAGTATGAAAGGACTCGACAGCCCTTTGAAGGAGAGCGACGCCTTTGATCCGTTCGTAAAACTCCGGGGTTCTGATGTCCTGTTTTCTTTCACCGCAAAGATAATGACCGCCACGGCCAAGAATGCCGGAATCGCGGAGAAGAGGAATATCGTCCTGTAGGAGTCGCTGAAAATGGCAAGGAGTATGAACGTGACCCCCGGGCCCAAGATGGCGCCTACGGTGTCCATTGCCCTGTGGTATCCAAAGGCCTTTCCGCGTTCATTGGCTTCCGTTACATCTGCTATCATGGCGTCGCGAGGGGCGCCTCTTACGCCTTTTCCGAGCCTGTCAAGGAACCGAAGTCCCAGAACGTTCCAGCCGGTGATAGCAAGCGCTAAAAACGGCTTGACAATCGACGAAAGGCCGTATCCGGCAACTAGAAGCTCTTTTCTTCTGTTGAATCTGTCCGAGATCCATCCGGAAAATACCCTAAGAAGGCTAGCCGTACTCTCTGCTATGCCTTCAACAAGACCGATAAATGCGGCGCTTGCTCCTATGGTGTTCGCAAGAAAGAGCGGCAAGATAGGATATATCATCTCCGAAGAGAGATCGGTAAGGAGACTCACGATACCGAGGACGAACACGGGTTTGGCGAGACCTAAAACTTTTTTCATGGTTGACATTCTATATGCAATAGTTCTACGAATTGGCAAGCAGAAAGTTCTTGTCATCCCCCCTGAAAACGGGGATCTCGTTTGTTCACACCGTATCCCCGCTTCAGCGTGGATGACACGGAGGGTAATATGGAGCTTACAATCAAAGATGTGCCTGCGGCAAACCTGAAGAAAAAGAATTTCGATAATCTGAGGTTCGGCGAGACCTTTACCGACAGAATGTTCGTGATGGAATATTCCAGGGGTCGGGGATGGCATAGCCCGCGCATAGAAGAGTTCCACAACTTCTCTCTTTCACCCGCCACGATGGTTTTTCACTACGCGCAGGAAATATTCGAAGGGATGAAGGTGTTCCATTATAAAGGCGGGAACATAGCCATGTTCCGTCCGATGGAAAATCTTGAGAGAATGAACGCCTCCGGCGAGAGGCTTTGCATGCCGGCGATCGACACAAAATTCGTCTTTAGCTCTCTTTGCGAACTGATAAAGCTCGAACGCGACTGGGTCCCTAACAAAAAAGATACATCATTATATATAAGACCGGCTATGATAGGGGTCGATCCCATCATTAAGGTGAGGGCATCCGACAACTATATATTCTTCGTCATTCTCTCACCCGTAGGGCCTTATTTCAGTTCCGGCAGCAAGGTCTCAAAGATAATGGTGGAAGATACCTATGTCAGGGCCTCCCGCGGCGGAATGGGATTTGCAAAGACCGGCGGAAATTACGCGTCGTCTTTAAAGGCCGGGATGGAAGCCGCAAAAAGAGGGTTTGATCAGGTGCTCTGGCTGGACGCCGAAACAAGGAGCGATGTTGAAGAGGTCGGCTCCATGAACATCTTCTTTGTCATAGATAACGCCCTTGTTACACCGGAACTTGACGGTTCCATTCTTCCCGGCATCACAAGAAGTTCCGTGATAGAACTTGCAAAACATCAGGGGCTTAAAGTTCAGGAACGTGAGGTTTCGATAAGAGAAATAATCGAAGGCCTCCAGTCGGGAAGGGTGAACGAAGTCTTTGGAACGGGCACCGCGTGTGTGATCAGTCCTGTCGGAACACTCGGCTATAAGGGAAAGACGTTCACGGTCGGCGACGGCGCCACCCCTGGCAAATATTCTTCAACGCTTTACGACCACATTACGGGCATCCATTACGGAGAGAGGGAAGACATATTCAATTGGATGACAGTCCTATAAAAATAATTGGAGCGGGTCTTGCTGGATGCGAAGCGGCCTGGGCCTCGGCCAAAAAAGGGCTGAAGGTGAGGCTTCATGAGGCAAGACCAAAATGGTTCTCCCCCGCGCACAGGTCAGAGAATTTTGCCGAGCTTGTCTGCAGCAATTCTTTAAAATCCGATGAAGAAGGGCACGCAACCGCGCTGTTGAAGGAAGAGATGCGTGCGCTCGGATCCATTGTCATGGAAGCCGCCGATGCCACGCGGGTCCCTGCCGGCAAGGCGCTGGCCGTAGACCGCGATGGATTTTCCGGATATATTACCGAAAAGATATCATCTCACCCGAACATTGAGATAGTCCGCGAAGAGGTTAAACAGGTTGCGAGTTACGAGTCACAAGCGACGATCATAGCCACCGGCCCCTTAACCTCACCAGCTCTTGCCGAATCTATCGCTTCATTATTTTCTTCGACTTACGCACTTACGCACTCACGCACTCACGCACTTTATTTCTACGATGCCATTGCCCCCATAATCGAAGCCGATTCTCTAGATATGAACGTCGCCTTTAGGGGAAGCCGATACGACGTTGGGACTAATGAAGATGGCGATTATCTCAACTGTCCTTTTACGAAAGAAGAGTATGACCTGTTCATTGATGAACTTTTGAAGGCGGAAAAGATCATGGCGCATGGGCTCGACGATATCAAGTGCTTTGAAGGTTGTATGCCGGTCGAGGTGATGGCGGAGCGTCACAAAGATGCGCTTCGTCACGGTCCGATGAAGCCGATGGGCTTTGCCGACCCTCGCACGGGAAGAAGGCCATATGCCATAGTTCAGTTAAGGCAAGACGATCTTCATGCAACGCTATTCAATATGGTCGGATTTCAGACGCGAATGACATACAAGGAACAGGATAGGGTATTGAGGCTTATCCCGGGTCTGAAAGAGGCAAAGTTCGCGCGCTACGGTTCGATGCACAGGAACACCTATATCAACGGGCCGACGTTTCTCAATGAAGGGCTTGAACTTAAGGACCATCCGGGGATATTCCTTGCCGGCCAGATAACCGGGGTTGAAGGATATTTGGAATCCGCAGCCATTGGTCTATACATCGGCTCAACTTGCGCACTTACGCACCCTTCGACTTCCTCCCTCGACAAGCTCGGGACTTCGCTCAAGGCATGCTCATGCGCTCACCCACTTATTCCACCGACCACCGCCATTGGCGCTCTTATCAATCACATCATAAACTCCGACCCGAAGCATTACATCCCAATGAACTGCATCTGGGGAATATTTCCGCCGCTTGAGGCCCACCCCTCAACAAGCAAGGGCCCTCGAAAGGCCGGGCGTAAAAAGCTTTTACTTGCCCGCGCACGTTCCGATTTCCAAACATGGCTCCATCA
>PCWZ01000037.1:0-2049 GCA_002796305.1 Deltaproteobacteria bacterium CG11_big_fil_rev_8_21_14_0_20_49_13 | reverse complement strand
GCAATCTCCCGCAAACACTTGATTTATGGAGATTGCTTCGGTCACTACGCTCCCTCGCAATGACACGCCAATGGGTTTTTAGAGGTGCCCATAATGTCCATTCCGCGACATTTGAGATAAGCGGGTGACTGGCTGTCCATTCAGCCGCGCTTGAGTTGCTTGCCTTTTCGGTCGTAAAAACCGTAGGAGTTGACAAATGGGCGGACAATCGTGTATTAGTGGACATTAGAGAGCATATTATGCTTGCATCCAACGTACTTGTCCTAAATAAGAGCTATTTTCCGGTGCATATAACGACGCTTCGACGCGCCTTCGTTATGCTCTATCAGGGCGTTGCCAAGGCGATAGACCACGAATACAAGACCTTTGACTTTCACAGCTGGTCGGAATTATCGGTCGCCACGCACGATGAAACGATAGGCCTTGTGGGAAGAGTGATGCGTGTGCCACGGGTCGTAGTACTTGTAACCTACGACCGTCTCCCTAAAAAAGGGGTCAAGTTTTCACGGCTTAACATACTCCTTCGCGATAAGCACATGTGCCAGTATTGCGGCAAAAAGTTCCAGCGCAATAACCTAAATCTCGATCACGTGATCCCGCGCTCGCAGGGCGGGCTTACCACCTGGGAGAACGTCGTCACCAGCTGTCTTGATTGCAACGGAAAGAAGGGCGGCCTTACCCCAAAAGAGGCCGGTATGAAGCTCATCCACCATCCTTTCAGGCCGGCATCGGTCCCTTTCATAGATATTTCACAGCACATGGTCCGGTACAATGCGTGGAAGCCTTTCATCAACTTTGTTGACTTCTCTTACTGGAATGTGGAACTTGAACCCTAAGAAAAGCAATGATCAATTTCCAAATTACAATTTTCAAGCAATAAACAATCGTTAAAGACAAAATTACAATTGTGAGACTTGACACATACATAGCTCAACATCATCCAGGCATTACCCGTTCGCGCGCCAAGAGGCTTATTGAAGGCGGCAATGTTAGGGTCAATGGTGCTGTTTTTATAAAGGCCGCCCACGACATAAAGGCTTCCGACAGGATCGAAATTAATATCCCTCCACCAACACCGCTTGAAACAGCTCCAGAAAATATTCCGCTCAAGATACTTTACGAAGATAAGGATATAATCGTTGTCAACAAACCGGCATATATGGTTGTTCATCCGGCGGCAGGAAACAAGTGCGGAACATTGGTCAACGCACTTCTTCATCACTGTAGGGACCTTTCCGGCATCGGCGGTGTGGAACGCCCCGGAATAGTTCACAGGCTGGATAAAGGGACATCGGGCATAATAGTGGTCGCCAAGAACGACAATGCTCACAAGAACCTCTCCGATCAGTTCAAGGCAAGGAGCGTGAAAAAGAGATATTGCGCTCTTGTCTTTGGAAAAGTTCCAAATGAGAGTGGCAAGATATTGACACCTATCGGAAGACATCCAACCGACAGAAAAAAAATGTCGGTTAAGACCAGGCACGGTCGCATAGCCGAAACAGATTATGACGTCACTAAAAGATATGGAAACGACCTGACCCTGGTCGACATCAAATTGAGAACAGGCAGGACCCATCAGATCAGGGTGCACTTTTCACACATGGGGCACCCCTTGGTCGGTGATGACCTTTATGGCGGAAGGGCGGTGAAAAGACTAAAGGCATCAAATGCATGTCATTTTCGCGAAAGCGTGAATCCAATGAGTCCGCTAGATGCCCGTTTCCACGGGGATGACATGTCTAAAAAATTGTACAATCTTATAAAAATTTTCCCGCGTCCTTTCTTGCATGCTTATAAGTTGGGGTTCGATCATCCACGCACCGGAAAGAGGATGGAATTTTCAGTTGAAATGCCACAGGATATGACAAGTCTTTTGAAAAAATTGGATGCCATTCTGAGGGCAAAGCCCGAAGAATCCCCTGCATGTGATTGAATTTAGGGCGCGCCGCTCTTATCAAGAAGTTCGCCCGGCTTCTGCGAATCGTGAACGTTCGCAGAACTCGCATCATGGTTCGTGATCACCTTGCTCTTCCCATCAACCTTCGCATG
>PCWZ01000036.1 GCA_002796305.1 Deltaproteobacteria bacterium CG11_big_fil_rev_8_21_14_0_20_49_13 | reverse complement strand
AGCGTTCAAATGGAGACGACGGGACTTGACCAGCCGCCCCGGCAGTCGTTGCGGATGGCGGGATATCAAGCGCTCTACTGAACGAACTTTTGCCGCCGGGCAAGTAACTTTCCCTGCCGCCCATGCCTCCCCGCAGATCTATCGGCTCACGACCTCTAGAAAGATCACATGGCAGAGCATCAACGCTCACCGTTACCGGCAGTAATGTTCTTGGACCAGCCATTTAAACTTATCCCTCGCTTGTAATCATTATCGACAGTCCCGCAAAAAAGTTGCTAAATAAAGCCTCCCACAATCCGACACCGTTAAAAAAGCATAAGGATTTCTGCTAGTTTTGGCCTATTTTTTTCAAAAAACCTGATTTTTTAGGCCGCTTTTCGATCAACGCCATCGTGTTTGCGTTGCCACAGGCCTTTACGTCCGCCGTGACCGCTCAGAAGAAAGAAGACAGGTCAATTTTATCTGCTTAAAATAAAAGACCCGCTCAGGGCTCTTCCCAAGCGGGTCTTTGTATTTCAGAAACCCACAAGACGAAACCTACAAGACGGACTCAAAAGCGACGGGAATGCCACACTTTTGAATATGCCCGTGTAGTAACATATAAATCTTAAAAAGCTTGAAAATTGGGGCTTTAGGGACTACAAGGCCCATCCATGCGCAGGCTTCTACTAATCGCCATAGCCCTATGCCTTGCCGCAAGCTCCTGTAAGGCTTCAAATAACGGCCAGACCGTGGCAAAGGTGAACGGCGAGACCATTTCAGCAAACCGCCTTGCCCTTGCGCTCAAGTTCGAACTCTCAAAGTACGACCCGAAGGTGGCCGACGACACAAAGCGAGTTGATGCGCTCAAAAAGTCCCTTTTAGATGAGATGATAAAGAAAAGGGTCCTTGTTAAGGCGGCCGAAAGAAGCGGTGTCGCGCTAACCGACAGCGAACTTTCCGAGTTCTACACGTACTATAAGAGCCGCTACACCGAGGGGACGTTCCAGAAAATGCTCGAGTTCAAAGGGATAAATTACGATGAATGGAAGGCAGAAAAAAAGCGTGAAGCAATTATAGAAAAGTTCCTCGAGAAAGAGCTGGTCTCAAAGATAGATGTTACAGACACCGAAATAAAGAAATATTACAAACAGCATATGAAGGATTTTAGCAAAGGCGACGAGGTGCGTGCAAGACAGATACTCGTTGCGTACCCAAAGCTCGCCTCCGAACTCCGCGAAAAAGCGTCGAGCGGAGAAAACTTTGCCTCCCTTGCGCAGGAATATTCCATGGCCCCGGAAGGAAAACGCGGCGGAGACCTTGGCTGGTTCTCCCGCGGCATCATGCCAAAGGCCTTCGATGAGGCATGTTTCCCCCTTCCGGCAGGCGAGATAAGTCCGGTTGTAAAGACCGAGTTCGGCTACCACATCTTCAAGGTAATGGAGAGGCGCGGAAGCCATTCAGTCAAGCTTGAGGATGTGAAGGATAAGATCGTCGCAAGGATAAAACAGCAGAAAATGGAAGTGATGTTCGATAAATGGTACGACGAACTTGAAATAGATGCCGACATACATATCAACGAAGATGTTCTAAAGAACGTCACCGCTCCAAAGGAGATAAAATGAGGAAGCTTGTCAAAATAACGTCATTGCGAGCCCCAAAGGGGCGAAACAATCTGGTGGTCTGGATCGCTTCGTCGCTAACGCTCCTCGCAATGACTTTTGCGCCCTCGGCCTTCGCCGAAGTAGCGGAAAAGGTCGTGGCGATAGTGGGCTCCGAGATCATAACGCTTTACGATCTCGATGCCGCAATGGCTTCTCATTTGAACGAGATCAACAAGTCGGTCAACAAGGAGCTGAAGTATAAAGACGTAAGGGCCCGGGTGTTGGAAAAAATGATCGATAACCTCCTGATGAATCAGGCAATGGAAAGTTCTAATATTGCGATAACGAACGATGACATCGCGCGGTATATCAAGAACATATTGGCGCAGAACCACATGAGCATTGAAGCGCTCAAGGCCGAGATTGCCGCAAAGGGGATATCTTACGAAACCTACAAGGAACAAATGAGGGCGAACATCAAAAGAATGCGCTTTATCAATCAAGATATAGGCTCCCGCGTAAAGATATCTGATCAGGATCTCAGGGACTATTATGAAAAACATCTGACCGAATTCGGTAGCAACAAATCGGCGCACATCGCGCAGATCGTTCTTCCTTTTGAACCGAACACCACCAAAGAAGAGGCCCTTCAGATGAAGGCCCGGGCAACGGAGATAGTCAAACAGGCGCGTTTGGGGACGTCATTTGCGGCCCTTTCAAAACAATATTCAAAAGGACCCAATTCGGAGAACGGAGGGGACTTAGGAATAGTCGATCCGGGAAGGCTCCTTCCGGAGATAGCCAAAGCCCTTGAGCAGATGAAGCCGGGCCAGATAAGCGATCCTATAATATCGCCGGCCGGCGTTCACGTAATAGACCTTATCGACAGGGCACAGGCTACCAAGGATGACTTTGAAAAGATGAAAGAGAAGATATATGAAAAGATGTATGATCAAAGGGTGAACGACGAGATCAATGCATACGTCACCGAACTCAAGAAAAAGACCTATATCGAAATAAAGGAATGAGACCAAAAGTAGGAATAACCTGCGGTTGCCCATGCGGCATAGGCCCTGAAATAGTCGCCAAGGCCATTTTAGAGTCATGCGTACGTGACATCTGCGAACCCGTTGTTTTCGGAAACGCTGACAACCGATCGCCGGTAGCCGATCACCGTACCTGCGGTCACATTTCCATGCAAGCGGTCGATGACGCCGTCCGCGCCGTCATGGCAGGAGAAGTCAGCGCAATAGTCACCGCGCCTATCAACAAGGCCCACTGGAAAGCTGCCGGATCTCCATTTCCCGGTCACACAGAATATCTTGCAAGCGTAACCGGTTCGGGAAAAGTCGCCATGATGATGATGTCGCCCATGCTGAAAGTGACGCTCGTCACAACGCATCTGTCTATATCTGACGTGCCCAGGAACATATCACTAGAAAAAATTTGCGACGCTACGCGCCTGACCGCAGATTTTCTGGGTTCATCTCTACGCACAGCGTGTAACAAGCCGCGCATCGCAGTCTGCGCTCTCAACCCCCACTCAGGCGACTCGGGAACATTCGGAAGCGAGGAAGAAAAAATCATCGCCCCAGCTATTAACGTGCTACGAAGCGAAGGCCTGGATGTCATCGGCCCCTGCCCTGCCGACACGGTATTTCACCAGGCGGCCGAAGGAAAATTTGACGCTGTAATAGCAATGTATCACGATCAGGGCCTTGCGCCCATTAAAACCCTTGCTTTTAAAGATACTGTGAATGTAACCTTGGGGCTCCCCTTTGTCCGCACGAGTCCGGACCACGGAACGGCGAAGGATATAGCCGGCAAGGGGATCGCGGATCATTATAATATGGTGAAGGCAATAGAGATGGCGGTAGAATTAATACGCAGTCGGAGGTCGGAGGTCTGAAGTCCGATCTTTCCAACCTCTGATGTCAGACGTCTGTCATCTAAATGAACAGAAAAGGAGCAACAACATGTCCTCAATAAAGTTCGGAACCGACGGCTGGCGCGCTGTTATCGGCGAGGATTTTATACCGGAAAATATCGGCCATGTCATACAGGCCTTTGCCGATATCTATCCGGAGGTCCAGGATTCCGGAAGACCCATTTTTATAGGTTACGACCGCCGCGCGCAGTCAAAAGAATCTGCCGAGCTGATAGCCCGGATACTTATTGGCAACAATATCAAAACCGTTCTCTCCGAACAGTTCTGCCCCACCCCTTGCGTGTCGTGGCATGTTAAAACGGACCGAGGCACCGCAGGTATCATGGTGACCGCGAGCCATAATCCGGCAGAGTGGAACGGAATAAAGTTCAAAGAAAGCTACGGCGGCGCCGCGTCTCCCGAATACACGGGCCCGATCGAGGCGCAGATCGAAAAGAACGCCAAGTATAACAAGAAACCCATAATAGGCGAACCAAAGGGCGCGCTGTTCTCAACGTTCAACCCGCACGGGGCCTACATCAAGAGCTTAAAAGGCTGGGGAAACCTACAACTTATCCGCGATTCAAAGTTCAAGATACTGGCCGAACCGATGTACGGCTCTGGCACCGATTTCTTCCCGGAGTTCTTCGATGATGCGGTCACACAGATACACACGGCGGCCGATACAAGTTTTGGAGGCATTCAGCCGGAACCCATAATCCCCAACGTGAACGAGGCGATAGATATCATGAAGACCGGCAAGTACGACATCTGCCTCATTACAGACGGCGATGCCGACCGGATCGGAGCCATCGATGAAAAAGGCAACTACGTCACTTCCCATTTCATCTTTTCGCTCCTTTTAAAACACATCGTCGATTCCAGAAAGTGGAAGGGAAAGGTGATCAAGTCGATAACCACGACCCAGATGATAAACCGTCTGTGCAAGATCTACGAACTTCCTTTAATGACCACTCCCGTAGGGTTCAAATATATAAGCCCGGCTCTCAACGACGCCAACGTCCTCATGGGCGGAGAGGAATCCGGCGGGATCGGCATACCGCGCCACGTCTGCGAACGCGACGGCCTGCTCTGCGGGCTTCTGCTCACGGAAATGATGGCGATGCGCGAACGCCGTTTGAGCGAGCTTGTGGGGGAACTCCAGCGTGAGGTCGGCCCGACCGCTTACAAAAGAATAGACATGCATCTAAACAAGGAGACGATAGACAAGGCACGTGCGAATATCAAGGAAAGGGCCGCTGGTATCAAGGATCTGTGCGGCATGAAGGTTAAGACCCTCGACATGATAGACGGCTACCACTTTCTTCGTGAGGACGATTCATGGTTGCTTATCCGCCCCTCCGGCACCGAACCATTGCTTCGCACCTACTCCGAGGCAAAGACCATAGAAGAGGTCGAAGACATCCTTACCGAGGCCAAGAAGATCATTGGGGTTTAAACTCAAGATAGCGAACATCTGGCGGTTCGGCTTCGGGATATCCGGTAAACGTAGGGTCCCCAAAGAGAAACTCATGGAAGCCTTGGAGATCGGTCGTGAATAGGTACGTGTCTTTTCCTTCTGCATTCGTAAATGAATACATCAGCCGCGCAAAAAGATGATTACGCTCGCCGACAAGTACGCTTTCGTATCTGTCGTTAAAGGCGTCTACCCGAACCATCACATCATCCATCGAATTCAATTCAAGGGTACCGTCGGACATTAATGCGCCACGCTTGGAGATGGCTATCATGTCGCGCACCATCTCAAAAATCACTGTAAGTGGTTGTGCCGTTTCTCTGAGCCCATTCTCTTTCGCTACCCACACCCCACGGCTGTCCGACCACCACGGATATGTCTCGCCGTATCGCTCTGCATATTCCACAGCGTTCGCACTCAAGCCGGCAGCCCTTGCAAGACCATCTCCCATATCACTAAGCCGGAGAAGAGGAAAATTACCCCCTTGTTGCGCCTCATCCACCCATTTGTTTCTGAGCCCTGAAATATCTCGCATCGCATTGCCCATTTCCATATCAAGAGAGCGCATACCCTGCTTAAGGACCGCCCTCTCAATGGGAGCGCACGGAACATGCATATTCTTTGCTCCAAAGACGATGATGGCAAGCTGCGCTGCAACCGTTGCCAGTTGTTCCAGTCCCTTTTCTTTCTCACCGTCCGGAACGGCATCATCAAGGTTGATAAGGCCAAGGAACAGGTCTGAATTATATAGCGTCGCCACAACGGAAGAAAAATTGTTGAACTGATACAATAGACCGTAACCGGAACCGAAATGATCGAGCGCCGCCTGCACCGGAACGACCTCTTCTGCCGCAAAAGCGGCTTCCACATTGATATCGGCCGGCTTAGTAGTTCTTCCGACCATCACCGCCTCCTCAAGGTCTCTGCCGATTATCTTGTTACCCAGCGTCGCGTTGAACCCCATTACCCTTCCGAGGAGAAATCCTGCCCCTTCCAGCATGCCGAATATCGCGAACGACTGCGCTATTCTTTTAGGGCTGTATATCTCCTGCGGCCCGGTTATTCCCGCCAGCATGGATGACGAAGCAACGTGAAATCCTACCGCCGAAGAGCCGAGTTCGGACAAGTATCCGGTGACCGGCACCGATATCCTGCCGAACGCAGACCTTCCGGCCGTGTTCCAAACGAGCTGCATCCCGTCATATGTCCGCCATCCGTAATTGAGCTCCGCGGCAACCGTCAGTGAACGCACATACCCGGCGGCGGCTATGCCGGCAAGGGCCGAAGCGGCTCCCAGCACGAATATCGCCGCTTTGTTAGAAAATTCGTCATCATCTATTCTGTGAAAGGTGCTCTTAAGGCCGCCATCCAACCTTGCGGCGAACGGTGCAAGCTGCCAGGGTAAACGCGGAATTTTAAGGTCCGCTTCGGAGAGGAACATGTCAGCTGCCAGATTAGCCTGCGGAAGATTTTTGCCAAACCCCAGAGGAAGGTCTTTTGTCACTATGCCTTTGAGCCAATTCGCATAATCGACCTTCCATATCGCAGTGATCGTTTGAGCTATCGTACCGAGGTTGGTATAAGAATTGCCTTCCAGCTCCGCCAGCTGGCCCATCATCTCGTCCCATTGTTCGACATCTCTCACTTCCCTTAACCTGCGTGGAAGCTCCGTAAACGATATATTTAAAGGAACTTCGCTATCACCGGGCTTCACCTTGTCGCGCCAATATCTCTCGGCCTCTTTAAATCTCCTGGCTCCGTCATTTTTGATAAGGCTGGCCTTATTTTCCCTTGCCCATTCGGACGCACAGGCACACTCACCGTCCTTTACCTTTTGCGAGCCGATCCTTCGGGCCTCATCAGCCCAGCTTATGGAATGTTTGATAATATAAGAGTTCCTTTTTTCTGTATAATCCGCCCGAGCTTTGGAAAGCGTCACTGCGACACTGTTAAAATCTTCAGCCGTCCATTCTTTGGGATCAAGCGGCAACGAAGTTCCGCGCCTTTTCGCGATCCAGCTGTGAACGTCTGCGGCGTTAAAAGCTCTGAACTTATCGTATATCGAAACGCCAAAATGATAGGACATTTTATCGTCTGCCGCGACGATAAAGGCCTCGGCACGCAACCTGAAAAACCTCTCGGCCATGGTAAGGGCAATCTCTTCGTTGTTAAGGGCAATCTTATCCCTCTCGATACCTATGCTGTCATTTACGGTCTCAATTGCATATTCGACACCGTCTATTTCTTCCCGGATACTTGCGACCTGTTGCTCTACCGAAAATAGTTGCGCCATTCCCCATTCCGGGTTCGCCGATTCGGGAAATTGCAGCGAAAAACGTAGCGCATCGATCTGTCTAAGTTTGTCTTTTTTCGCTTTTTCAAGTCTACGCAACCCCCCGGAAAGTTCTTCTATCTTTTTTTCAGCTTCCAAATTTGTGCGCACTACATAAGTATTTCTCTCATACAATTGGTTGATGTAGAGGTTCGGTGCGGCTATGCCGTTAAGGGCGCTTAACGCCATGGACGCCTCGTCAAGCGACAGATCTTCCGGTCCAAGCTCCCTGTCCGTCGATGTAAGCGCCTGCAAGGCCTTTTTTAGAGCCGCCTTGTGCCCCGGCTCTATCTCCCTGCACAACCGTGGGAATAATTCAGCCTCTTTGACGCTGGCATCAGGGTATCTTTTGGAATTAAAAGGCCCCTCGCCAAGGGCTTTAAGGATATCGGCCAGATATTCTCTGTCAGTATATTTTTGTATGGGCGTTCCGTTAAAATAGAACGTATCTTCGATAAGTACGTCTAACCGTACTTTAATTTGCACGTTTAATTGGTACCATACCAGATGTTTCATCACATAAAGGCCATATGCGGCCTCGAGATACTCATATTCTTCGTAACTGCGAACATCGGCAAGAGACCCGATATTATCTCTGCCGTCGGTCGCAAGAACGTTTTTTGCCCTGTTTAACGTATTTCTATAATAGTGTAATTCGGGTAACACCGATACGGCTCTTTCAACTGAACGGATCTCATCCGACATCTCCGCAGGATTAGGCACCCTGAATTCAGGAAATTCTTTGATGGGCGGCATTTCCGGAAGAACCATGTGGCCGACGATGTCCATCAAGAGCTGAGGGACATTGGCCTGCCCGGCAGATGAGAATTGAAACCGTTCAAATAAGCCAAACCGCCCGAAGTCGCCCTTTTCGTCCCGAGGAATCTCAATCCTGTCAATTATTTCAGGGGTATAGACAAAATCTCGTACCGAAGTGTCGACCGAATGGCTTTCTGCATAGATATCCCCCTCAGACGATGATGGACCGCTATAATCAACGCCAAAACCGGCAGGAAACTCTCCAGAGTAACTAGTTGATATGTTTGTCTTTTTAACCATTTTCGGACTCGTTAGGGGCGTATCTGCCCAATTAGAGACCCCCCTCTTCTATTATTATCGGAGATTTTAGGTAAAAGTTGCGTGTTTATTTTAGGTGGTTTTTTGAGATCGCTAACCTTATGAAATGGAACGCCTTGCTTTATTTCTTTTCTTCAACCGGTAGCCATAAAAGTAGCGCTATGGACGGGATCGATGCCATGAAACTTATCGTAAAGAGCCAGACGTAACCTATCTGTTCGACCAATGCTCCGCCAAGGCTCCCTATTACCGTTGCGCCAAGGCTCATTACCGCAGTCCCCACAGCGTAATGCGCCGCCTTGAACTCCCTGTTGCAAAGGCTCATCAAGTAGATGGTGAGAGCGGCGTTCCCGAGCCCTGCGGCAATGTTCTCGTATGAATGAACGAAAGCGATGAGAGCAAGCCCGTTGAAGGTGTTGGCCTGCGGCCTTATGACCGCCAGAAAGACGTAAGCCAGAATATTGATGTTCATGAATATGGTGATGGGCCAGATGGCCTTCTTAAGCCCCTGCTTTGCTATCCACCATGCGCCCAACATCGCCCCGCCTATCACCGAAAAAGAGCCGACCATTCCGGATATCAGCGAAAGCTGGGTCTTTGTCACCAAAAGCTCGCGCATAAGGAACGGGGTGTTCATCGAAAAGAGGATCTCATCACCGAGCTTATAACAGATTATAAAAAAGAGTATGAGAACAATCCGGTCCCTTTTAAAATAAGAGGCGAACGATCTTTTAAAATTATCCATCGCCTCTTTAACAGTAGAACGCGGACCCTCTCTCTTTGCCTCGAATTTGGGGAGCAGAAATTTGTGCAGGATGAGAAAGGCCAGAAGGGTCGCGGCCCCTGCTCCAAAGGACCAGAACCAGTTAACAAGCCCGGCAATGGCAACAAGGACGCTTCTTGCATAGATAACGGCAAATCTATAAGTTAGGACGCGGAGCCCCGAATAGGCCGCCTGTTCCTTCGGGTCCGAAAGACCTTCAAGGTAGTAGGCATCAATAGCTACGTCGTTCGTCGCCGCCACAAAACCAAGCGCAACAAAAATGAACGCGATCAGTTGCAAGATGGAAATGGATGACGGATCGTCTTTGCTGACGAACCCGGCCAGAACGGCAATTGCGAAGGTAAGGACGATCAGCACCGCCTGGATCTTAAGGAACCATCCGCGCTTTGTGCCGAAGATATCAAGGAACGGCGCCCACAAGAACTTAAGGTTCCACGGGATCCCTAAAAGGTTCAAAAGACCAAGAAGCGCCTCTCTCACGCCCATGTCGGTGAAGAAGACGAACGACATGAACTTGACTATCATGTAGGGAAGGCCTTCTATGAAATATGTGGAACCGACCCAGAGACTGGTGCGGAAGGTTTTTCGTGTTGACATATGCACCCGTTTCTAACAGAACCGCTCCCTCGCAAGCTAATTAATTTCGCTTATTTTACGAGCCTGTTAAAGAAGCCGGCAACATCCTTTCCAACGAGATGATGATCGTGATGACACATGATTTTTGACAATTTCAAAAAACAGAGGCGAACGGCGGGGACGACGGGGCTCGAACCCGCAGCCTTCGCCGTGACAGGGCGACGATCCAACCAATTGATCTACGTCCCCGCCGTTCGTCCGGCTCTCAAAACACTTGTTGTCAAAAATAATGTCATGTCGGCACTTCACCGTAACCTAGGCGACGCTTCAACATCGGCCAGAGGCAGATCCGCCTCCGGCGGACATTGATTCTCACGTCCCTAAATTTTTTTTACTCGGCAAAAACTGTGGGCGATGCAGGGTTCGAACCTGCGACATCTGCCGTGTAAGGACAGCGCTCTTCCGCTGAGCTAATCGCCCTATTTAAAATGGGGGGAACGACCGGCTCGGAAGACCTCACCGTTTCCCCCCAAACCCCTCTCGCTCGCGCGGAATAAATCCGACGCTCGCTCGCATCGCCAGGGGCAGCCCTTATATAAAGAACAACACTTTGTCAATGCTGAACTAATTCCGGCGTCTTCGGCTTGGCGGCCTTTTTTGCGGCCATAGCGGCAGTGGTCACCGATTCCGGAACTTTCTTAAATATCTTTTTTGGGTCACTTTCCGCTAGGGCGTGCGGCAGAACCTCGTCCATATTGGAGACAAGTACTATCTCCAAGTCCTTTAAGATGTTCTTAGGTATCTCTTTAAGGTCCTTTTCGTTCTCCTTGGGCATTATTATCTTCTTTATTTTACCTCTGTGAGCGGCAAGGAGCTTCTCTTTTAGGCCGCCTATCGGAAGCACATGCCCTCTTAGAGTTATCTCACCGGTCATTGCCACATCTTTTCTAACGGGCATCTTTAACAGGGCTGATGCAATAGTAGTTGCCATTGTTATGCCGGCGGATGGACCGTCCTTTGGAATAGCGCCTTCTGGTAAATGCACATGGATATCAAGCTTCTGATAGAAATTTTTATCAAGCCCAAGAGCTTCCGCTCTTGTCCTTATGAACGAGAAAGCGGCCTGAGCCGATTCCTGCATGACATCTCCCAGCTTGCCGGTCAGAATAAGTTTTCCTTTGCCGGGCATTGTCGTCACCTCGCACGTCAGAAGCTCACCGCCGTACTCGGTCCATGCGAGACCCGTGGTCATACCTATTTCATCCTTCTCTTCGACAAGACCGAAACGGTACTTTTCAACACCTAAGTACTGTTGAACTTTTCTGGGCGTCACGTTCATTTTCTTAAAGTGCTCTTTATCCTTTGCCACCTCGCGCGCCACCTTTCTGCAGACGGAGGCAATTTCGCGTTCTAAATTTCTTACCCCCGACTCTTTCGTATAATGCCTTATCATCGCCTTAAGCGCGCTGTCGGTGAACTTTATGTTCTCCTGCGTAAGGCCGTTCGCCTCGCGTTGCTTCTTTATGAGATAGCGCTTCGCTATCTCCATCTTTTCAAGTTCGGTGTAGCCGGGTATCCTTATTATCTCCATACGGTCCTGAAGCGGGAGAGGTATGGCCGGGAGCGTGTTGGCCGTAGTTATGAACATTACGTTCGAGAGATCGTAGTCGAGATCAAGATAATGATCGTTAAATGTGGAGTTCTGTTCCGGATCAAGGACCTCAAGGAGCGCGCTCGCGGGATCTCCCCTGAAATCGGCGCTCATCTTGTCTATTTCGTCCAGCAGGAAGACCGGGTTATTGGAACCGGCTTTTTTAAGCGACTGGACCACTTTACCTGGAAGAGCGCCTATGTACGTACGCCTGTGGCCCCTTATCTCGGCCTCATCGCGAACGCCGCCAAGTGAACAGCGCACGAACTTGCGGCCCATCGCCCTTGCGATCGACTTTCCCAAGGAGGTCTTTCCGACGCCCGGGGGGCCAACGAAACAAAGGATGGGCCCCTTCATTTTTTCCATTAAACTTCTTACCGCTAGATATTCAACGATACGCTGTTTGGGCTGTTCTAGGCCGTAATGATCCTCGTCCAGCACCCTCTCGGCCTCTTTAATATCTAATTTATCTTGAGTTACGTCGTACCATGGCAATGACAATATCCAGTCTATGTAGTTCCTGACAACCGCTGCTTCGGCAGACATGGGCGACATCATCTTGAGCTTCTTCATCTCCGCTTTGATCTTGGTCGTGGCCTCGGCCGACATCTTCTTGTTCTTTACCTTCTCCTCCAGCTCCTGGATCTCGCTCTTGAACTCGTCGCGCTCGCCAAGCTCCTTCTGGATGGCCTGCATCTGCTCGTTGAGATAATATTCGCGCTGCGTCTTTTCCATCTGCTTCTTGACGCGCGTACGAATGCGGCGCTCTACCTGAAGTATCTCTATCTCCGCCTGTATCATGCCGTAGAGCTTTTCAAGACGCTGTGCCGGGGAGGCTATCTCAAGGATCACCTGTTTATCGGGGAGCTTCAGCATTAAATGGGCGACTATCGTGTCCGCAAGCCTGCTGGCGTCGTCTATCTGGGCGACGGAGGCGAGCATTTCGGGCGGTATCCTTTTGTTGAGCTTGACATAGTTCTCGAAGGCGGACTTCACTCCTCGCATGAGGGCTTCTGCCTCTACATTCTCATCGGGAGATTCAGGAAGGGCCTCGACCTCCACCAGGAAGAAGTTATCGTTCGGGACATATTGCTTCACTTCGGCGCGGCGTTTGCCTTCTACAAGGACCTTAACCGTTCCGTCGGGAAGCCTTAAAAGCTGGATGATGGATGCGAGGGTCCCGATCTTGTAGATATCGTCGGGTTTCGGATCGTTGGTCTTTGGATTGACCTGTGCAACGAGCAGAATATCCTTTTCTTTGTTCACCGCTTCATCGAGCGCGGCGATGGACTTTTCGCGCCCTACGAACAGAGGCACGACCATGTGTGGGAATACAACAATGTCACGCAACGGCAACAACGGAACCAACATCGACTCTTTTTCTGGCATTTTTTCCCCCTCGTTTTAGATATCATAATCCGCTCATCCTGAGCATGTCGAAGGATGAATCATATCCATGGTTCGACAAGCTCACCATGAGCGAGTCTAAGCAACCTCATTCTCCTCTTTCTTCTCCTCTTTCTTTTCTTCTTCTTTCTTAACATTGTGCACAACAACGGGCTTTGCGCCCTTCAATATGAAATCTTCATTTATAAGCACTTCGGATATCGTGCCTTGAGAGGGCACGTCATACATAATGTCGAGCATCAATCCTTCCAAAATGGAACGAAGCCCCCTGGCCCCGCTCTTTCTCTTAATGGCCTCTTTTGCAACCGCTTCCAGGGCCCCGGGCGTAAAATCGAGCTTCGCCTTTTCGAACTCAAAGAGGCGCTGGTACTGCTTCGTGATGGCGTTCTTTGGCTTTGTGAGTATCTCTATGAGAGTCTTCTCGTCGAGCTCATCAAGCGTTGCTATCAAGGGAACGCGGCCGATAAACTCGGGGATAAAGCCGAACTTTAAAAGGTCTTCGGTGTCGACCTGTTTTATGCTTGTCTTGTAATCCTTCTTTTTAGGGTCCTTTATTTCGGCGCCGAAGCCCATCCTCTTCTCACCTGTACGCTGGTCGATTATGTCTTCGAGCCCGACGAACGCCCCGCCGCAGATGAACAATATGTCCGATGTATCGACCGGGATATATTCCTGCTGGGGATGCTTTCTTCCGCCCTTTGGTGGAACCCTTGCGATCGTCCCTTCAAGTATCTTTAGGAGCGCCTGCTGAACGCCTTCGCCCGAGACGTCGCGTGTGATAGAAGGGCCGCCCTGCTTGCGTGCTATCTTGTCGATCTCGTCGATATAAACGATTCCTCTTTCAGCGCGTGCGCGGTCGTAATCCGCCGCTTGAAGGAGAGACAATATGACATTTTCTACATCTTCGCCCACGTAACCGGCCTCGGTAAGCGTGGTCGCATCGACTATTGTGAAAGGGACGTTAAGGATACGGGCGAGCGTCTGGGCGAGTAGGGTCTTCCCCGTGCCAGTCGGGCCAATTAAAAGTATGTTGCTCTTCTGGATCTCGACATCGTTCGTGGCCGATTTATTAGCGATCCGTTTGTAATGATTGTGAACGGCGACCGAAAGGACCTTCTTTGCCCTGTCCTGACCGATGACATATTCGTCGAGTATCTTCTTTATCTCGTTCGGCCGCGGAACGCCGAGGTTGCTCAACCACTGCTGGCTCTGGATATTCTCCTCGGTCAGAATATCATCGCAAAGGCGCACGCACTCATCGCAGATGAAGACCGTGGGTCCTGCGATAAGCTTCTTCACCTCGCGCTGGTTCTTTCCGCAGAACGAGCAGTTAAGATTTGCGGGGTCTATGGTCTGGTGAGGCGTATCTGTCATTTAATGTTCTTTTCCATTATGCCATCGATCAGTCCGTAATCGAGCGCTTCATTGGGCGCCATAAAAAAATCGCGGTCGCTGTCGGTCTGGATCTTTTCAAGCGGTTTTCCAGTGTGCTTTGAAAGTATCTGGTTCAGCTTTTCACGCACGCGAAGTATCTCTTTTGCGTGTATGCTTATGTCGGACGCCTGCCCCTGAACTCCGGCAAGCGGCTGATGTATCATGATTCGGGAATTGGGGAGCGCGAAACGCTTTCCCTTTTTGCCGGCGGTCAAAAGCACCGCACCCATGCTTGACGCCTGCCCCATGCAAAGTGTCGAAACGGCTGGCTTTATATACTGCATGGTATCGTAAATGGCAAGACCTGCCGCCACTTCACCGCCCGGCGAATTTATGTAGAGATGAATATCTTTTGTAGGGTCTTCAGATTCCAGGAATAAGAGCTGGGCAATTACAAGGTTCGCAACCTCGTCGTTTATCCCGGTTCCTATAAAGACTATCCGGTCCTTGAGGAGCCTTGAGTATATATCGTAGGCCCTCTCACCCTTTGCAGTTTGCTCTATAACGATTGGAATTAGGGACATTTTATTGTTTTTTTGCTTTCTTTGTCTCGATTTTAGCCTTTGTGATGACAAAATCAAGGGTTTTATCATTTAAAATTTGGAATTTGAGGCCTCCGAGGAGATTATTCGTCTCATAATACTCTTTTACCTTTTCCAAGGGCTGATTCACGTTGGTTGCGGTCGTTTTTAGCCTCTCCTCTATATCAGATTCTAAGACCTCTATCTTTTCGGCCTTAGCGATGGCATCTAAGATATAGTAACCCTTCACCCTCCCCTCTGCGACCGGCTTATACTGCTCTACAAATTGTTCCACCTTCATGCCGGTCTCTTCGAACTTCTTCCCCTGCGCCTGAAGCTGTCTTACAAATCCGTCGAACATATCCTTCAACTCCTGCACAGCGACCGATTCGGGAACTTCGAACTTATGCTTCTTTACAAGTTCTTCCATTGCACGGTCGGCAAGCTCCTTTTTTTCCTCGTGCTCCACCGCTTCCACCATCCTCTTTTTGATATCGGCCTTCACTTCACTAAGTGTCTTGTAGTTGCCCATATCCTTTGCGAGGTCGTCGTTAAGCTCCGGCACACGTTTGAATTTGAGCTCTTTTATCGTAACATCGAACTGGCCGTGCTTTCCGGCAAGCTCTTTGTTGAAATAATCTTTTGGATAATCAAACTCGACCTTTTTGTTCTCGCCCTTCTTCATTCCCATCATCTCTTTTTCGAATTCGGGTAAAAGCGAGCCGCCGCCGACATCTACCAGAAAATTATCGGCCTTACCTCCTTTAAATTCCTTTCCATCGGCGGTTCCTTTGAAGTCTACAAAGGCAACGTAGCCGTCCCCAAGCGCCGCATCATCCTTTGCCGGCTCTAACTGGGTCATGGATCTTTGGATCGACTCAAGGCGCTTGTCGACATATTCATCTTTTACCTCACGCTCCGTCTTTTCCAGCGTAAGGCCATGATAGTCCTTGAGCTCGACCGTGGGGCTCACTTCGAACTCCAGCGTGTAGGTAAGGGGGGCATCTTTCTGGAACGGACCCACGCTAACAACATTTGGCCTTGAAACAGGCTCCGCCGCCTCCTTCTTCAGAGCATCGGTAAAGGAACCGTCTATTAAAAGTTCCACCGCTTTATTCTCTGCGTCGCGTTTGAAATGGATCTCCAAAAGGTTCCTTGGGATCTTTCCCTCTCGAAAACCGTTCATTTTGGCCTTCTTCTGGACCTTTTGATACGCCTTTTCGAGCGCCTCAACCACACGTTCTGCCGGAAGGTCCACGGTTATCTTCTTTTTGATCGCGTTTACTGTCTCTAATTTGGTCTTCATAAGTCATCTCCGTTATTTATGATTTCTGCCGCACCAGCCTTCTGAACCACAAGTGGCGTATCTATGTCAAAGTTAGGACTTTGTTTCAATCAAAAACTACTAAATCGTTTTGATAAAAATATCCACCCATCTTGTTCATCCGCAAAAAGCAGACTACGAAAGATGGGTGGAGTACTGCACTTAAACCTAACCACGTTCGCTCTTTTTAAGCGCCGCCTATTCGGAAAAACGGTCAAACCAAGAAATGGAACGCCACTTTCAGTTTTAAAAATCCTGCATTTGCCGCTGTGCAATTTAAGTTTAAGTGTTTCAAGATATTTTTCTACCTCTGACTTTACATACCATAAAAACTTTTTGTCGTTATGAAATACAACGAAGTCATCCAGATAACGCAAATAATACCCACACCCTAGACCTTCCTTAATGAAATGATCCAACCCGTTAAGATAAATATTGGCAAAGAACTGGCTTGTAAGATTTCCAATAGGTATGCCTACTGGATGGATGGATGGATGGATGGATGGATGGATGCAATTCGCCTGCCATTGTGTCATGCGATCTCAAAATTTTATCAATCAGCCAAAGAGTATCAGCACATCCGACCTTTCGCTTTATCAAATTCATTAAGACTGAACGGTCTACGCTCGGAAAATATTTCTGAATGTCGCTTTTCAACACATAAACATTTTTCTTTGCAAATTTTTGAAAGCGATCGATAGCGGCATGCGTTCCTTGTAGATAGCGTTCCGACCTTGGGAACTTGGCAACTTGCGGCAGAAGATACAGTAAAAAGTCATACGTTTTTGTAATTATTTGTGGGTTAGAAACGTTCATAAAAAAACCGGCCTCGTTAAAATAAAATTTTAACGAGGCCAAGTGTAAAAGAAAAAAGTTTAAAAGTCTACGTTACCTTGAGGAGTCCTCGGACGACGCACAACGGAAACCGACACTGAGGCGACTGTAATCAGGGTGGTTGTTGTCGCGGTTAGCCGCACGCAGGAAGACCGAGTAGTTGACGCTCCAAGAACCGCCGCGAAGAACTTTCAATGTGCCGTCTTTGGGCCCTGTTGGATCGACAACATGATCTATTGGATAACTACCATACCAATCATTAACCCATTCCCATGTGTTTCCCGCAAGATCGCAAACGGGTTTGCCTCCCCATAAAACGTAATTTCCCATATATGAACAGACGTCTGCCGTATTATTAGAATTGTAACGCGCCTGTCCGGTTGTCGGCTTGCTACCGTCCAACGTTGGATATTCCTGTGTGTGACTTTCGCCTCTTGCTACATATTCCCACTCTGCTTCTGTAGGCAAACGTTTACCGATCGCCTTACAATATTTATTAGCATCATTCCAATTTACTTTCACTGCGGGCTGATTTGGACCATCAAAATCCTTTGGAGACGGCTCTTTGCCGGTAATGCGCGTATAGGCCTCATTTGTAACTCCATGCTGATCGATATAAAATGAGTGAGAGAGTGTAACTTCATGCACATCCTCTGAACCCATCTTGAACGTTCCTGCCGGAATTTTGACCACACCTTCGAGGCTCAATGCGCGAGCCTCAAGTTCTGGCTCCGGCTGGCAAGCTGTCAGTGTGTATCCGACAAGATCTGCAAACCAATTTCCAACATCACAAATTATACCCATAAAAAACTCCTTTGTTAAAATTTAGCCTTTGCGCTTCTTATCGTTATTATCGTCAGGTTGAAAAATAAGTTGCTAAGTTTTTTTGACACCAAAATAATAAATGATAACATGAAGTTACGTTGTTTTTTTTAGATACTGTGGGGCAGAAGGGAGTCGAACCCTTACAGCTTTTGACCATTGCGTTCTAAGCGCAACGCGTATGCCATTCCGCCACTGCCCCTTTTGATCAGCCCCTACATAGCCCTGCGAGAGGCCCATACGTAGCGGATAACGCCCCTTAATTGCAAGGGAAATTCTTTAATATGCAGAGGATTTCAATGAAGCAAGCACCAAGGTCCTCAATTCTCTAAAGAACGTTTTCAGATCGGTAAGAGTAAGTGGTGCAAGCATCCTTGGAAGAACGGTAACGGAATCGGCATCGAGCAATACCTTTGCCCATTGAAAAGGCTCGAGGCCCGCGTCCTTATTTTGCGCCAGTTTTATAAGTTCCAATATGTTGAAGTTAAGATAAGGTTTTAAGAAGTAGAGATCAACATAGTCCTTTGGATCAAGCCTGCCGTATATCGCTAGAACCTTGTTCACGGCGATATTCAACGGACTATCTACCATAAAATCGCCTATCAATTGCGGGGAGCCGGCATGAAAATCAACGTCCCTCACCAGATCAACCTGCAATGAACCTTCGATCCTATAGCGCCTGAAGGTCGGTGAGCTGTTCTCCTTTGCAAATTTTATCCTTGCTGTGCGAAGCGCGTCTTCAAATATCCTGGCCGCAACATCCATATCAGCTGAATGTGTAAAAAGATCGAGGTCATCGGAAAGACGATGTTTAAGGTAAAAAACAGAGAGCGCCGTACCACCGGTGAGATAAAAATGCTGTTTTAACTCTTGAACGGAAAAAAATATGGCCAAAACTTTTTCCTGCAGGTCGGTTAATATCTCCATAAACTTATTGCCTCCTCCCATATCTTCTTTGTCTTTGGCAAAAGCCTTAAAGAAGGAAGGTCCTTCCTTATAATATCAATATCGAGATACTCCCATATCTCGTCCCATTTTCCATGTTCCATTATCTTTGCAACAAGCCAGAGCCTCTTTTTCTGTGGCCCGTGCAGTATTTCGACTATCTCGCCCTGCGTCAGGTCGTATTCCCATAAAAATGACGGAGTGGAAGATTGGAGCGCATTTTCCGAGGCCCCCTGAATAAAGTTCCACATGGCAGCACGAACCAGAGTTGAGAATTCTTTTATGTATGGGTGTTCATAAAGAAATTGGGATATCTTCTTCTGTTCCTGTGATGTTAATCGAATAGTTTTTAAATTATTCTTTAATTTCACATATATAATTGTATTACATAGTATTACATTTGTCAAGATGTCTTAATTTCACCAATATAAATATTCTTGACTAGCGGGGCCAAAAACCCTAAACGTGCGGACTCTGGGGAGACACACTTGATTCTGCATTAAGTGTGTGTCTCCAGATATTGGGGGGATATAAATGAAGAATGGCAAGGTCTCCGAAAAAGAGATCAGGACGCTCGTTAAAAAACACGGCACGCCTCTTGTAGTTATCAGCAAGAAGAAACTTGAAGCTCAAGTGAACAAGTTCAAAAAGCTCCTTCCTCGCGTAACGCCCTACTACGCGGTAAAGGCCAACTCCGATCCCAACATAATAAAGACGTTCGCGAAGATGGGGACCGGTTTCGATGTCGCATCTAGGTACGAAATGGACATGGTCCTTAACTGCGGTGTAAGACCGGAGAGGATAATCTTCGCAAACCCCGTTAAACCGCCCGCATCGATGCGCTATGCCATGCAAAAGGGGATAGACCTGACCGTATTTGACTCCGAGTATGAGCTTTATAAGATCGCCGAACACTCACCCGGCGCCAGGGTGCTTGTAAGGATAAAATCCCCTAACGTGGGCTCTGTTGTGGAGCTCTCGATAAAGTTCGGAGCCGAACCTACCGATGCGATCCCCCTTCTCATAAAGGCGCACAGGCTTGGCCTGAAGCCCACGGGCATCGCGTTCCATGCTGGCAGTCAGTGCACACACGTAGAGAACTATATCGAGGCTTTCGATATGGCATCGATAATCCTTAAGGACGCCCAGTTAAAACAGATCCCTCTTTCTATCGTCGATATCGGCGGCGGAATGCCCATCCAGCACTTTGACGACGATGATGATTACTTCACAAAGTTCGCGCCCACGCTCAACAAGGAGATAGACCGCGTCTTCGATCCAAAGGCCGTGAAGCTCATGGCGGAACCGGGGCGGGCGTTCGCTGGCCCGGCCTCCACCCTTATCTCGCGCGTCATGGGAAAATCGATACGCGAGAATAAACATTGGTACTATATTGACGACGGTATCTACGGAACGCTTTCGGGCATAGTCTATGATTTCTGCAAATACGAATATAAGGTCTTTAAAAAGGGGCCTTCACATATATCGGCGCTCGCCGGCCCCACCTGCGACTCACACGACATAATCGCACGTTCGGTGGACCTTCCCGAGCTCGACATAAACGACATACTTTATGTTAACAATATAGGCGCATATTCAACCGCCAGCGCCACATGGTTCAACGGCATTCCGCCGGCGAAGGTGATATTTGTAAAATAGAACAGCCCGTTCATTCTGAGCCAGTCGAAGGATGAACGTATTCAATAAAAAGTGTCATGGTTCGACATGCTCACCATGAGCGAAAAGAGGTTACACATGAAACGCATGCACAGATTAAGAAAAGACATGACCGAAATACCCGAGTGGATGAAAGAAAAGAAATGCCCGAAAAAGAAGCAATACCTTTCGGGCAAGAGAATACTTCCAAAAGGGATCACCGGAAAAGAATCTCTCACCGAGCTGATGGAGAACTCTTTTAACGCCTACAACGGCGCAAGGCTCAAAGAGGGCTGCAAACTGTTCGTAGAGAAGATGCTAAAAGACGACGTGACCGTCGGCATGAGCCTTGCCGGTGCGCTAACACCTGCGGGGCTCGGCGCCGCCTGCATCGTGCCCCTTATCAACGCTGGCTTTGTTGACTGGATAGTTGCAACGGGGGCCAATCTTTATCACGACCTTCACTTTGCCTTCAACATGCCGCTCCATGTGGGGAGCCATCTTGTTGATGATGCCGACCTCAGAAAGAACGACGTCGTTCGCATCTACGACGTGCTACTCGGCTATACAGATTGCCTCATGGCGACCGACGAGATACTTCGTAACATAATAGAACAGCCCGAGTTCCAAAAAGAAATGGGAACGGCTGAGCTTCACTGGCTCATCGGCAAATATGCCAACGAGTGGGAGAAAAAGAGCGGTCACCACAACATTTCAGTAATGGCCGCGGCCTACAGGGCCAACGTTCCCCTCTACACCAGCTCCCCCGGCGATTCGACGATAGGCATGAACATGGCGGGCGTTGAGCTAAAAGGGAATAAACTGCGCATCAATCCGTCTATCGACGTTAACGAAACAACTTCCTATGTACTAGCCGCAAAACGCGACGGAGGGAAATCGGCCGTGGTACTCATGGGTGGTGGAAGTCCCAAGAACTTTATGCTCCAGACAGAGCCGCAGATACAGGAAGTGTTGCGTATCAAAGAGGTCGGGCAGGATTATTTCTTTCAGGTGACCGACGCAAGGCCTGACACCGGCGGACTTTCGGGCGCCACTCCCCACGAAGCGGTAAGCTGGGGAAAAGTTGATCCCAACAGGCTTCCCGACGCGGTCGTTGCATATTCCGACGTGACGATAGCTCTCCCCATACTCACGCACATAGCCCTTGCAAATCACAAAAAGCGCAAACTAAAAGAGCTCTATTTAAAACGCGATGAATATATGAAGAGGCTGGTCAGAGAATACTTCGCGCATAATAAATGACGCGGGCCTTTTTCTTGGCGCCAAACTCCGCTGTCATCTTAAACTGTGCCAGATTATAGTTAGGAAGAACGAAAAAAGGGGCAGGCTACTTTTTCAGAAAAAAAATAGCCTGCCCCCTTTTGGAGCTCCTTGTACTCTGAAATTCGAACTTGGTTCGTGAATAATCACAGTCGAGCCGAATAATCTATAGAAAATTTGAATCTGACATCAAAACCCGCGCCAACCGCCTTCGCTAAAGCTTCGGCGTGTTGTCACGGGTTTTGCAATGGCGAGTGGCAAAAGCCGCGCCCTCGCCAGAAGCCTGGCGAGGTCACGCCTTTTGGTCCTACGGCTCTCGCCTTCGGGCACTTCCTCGCCGACCCATTCACTTCGTTCATGGGTGCCCCGGCTCGGGCGCATTTTCAACTCAGGCTGGCACAGTTCGCCGGCGGCCAAATTCTCCCCCGTTCCCCGAATTTGGCCGCCGGCTCAAACCATAGCCATGGCGTAGGCTTAAAACCATCCCAATCGCTATAGCCATAGCGAGCCACCATAAGCCCCCATTTGGGTCGCATTTGAGCCGCAAATGGGCCTAGTAAGCGCCTAGCGAACCGCATCTGGCTGGCGGGTTGTTGTTGACGGTTGCGGTGCCGGAATA
>PCWZ01000035.1:37177-48539 GCA_002796305.1 Deltaproteobacteria bacterium CG11_big_fil_rev_8_21_14_0_20_49_13 | reverse complement strand
TTGTCATTGCGAGCGTAGCGAAGCAATCCCCCGCAACCTGTTTCGGGGGATTGCTTCTCCGCCTCCGGCGGATCGCAATGACACACGTCAACGATCTTCCCGTCTTCAACATAGATATCCGCCTGCCTTGTCTTATTCTTCTCGCCCGTCGAAATTGCGGCGTTCTCGATCAAGAGCATATGCATTACCGGGGAGACACACGGTGCGTCTCCCCGGAGTTTTAGCCGTTAAATTCTTCGATCAGCTTGTCATACTCGCCCGCCATGCGCCATTTGGAGGTCCAATAATCGGGGTCGTCCCACTGGGCGTTGAGCTCTTTCAGCTCTCTACCCTGCTGTTCTATCCATGTGTAGTATTTAAGATTATGAATGCGCTTGCGGCTGAAATCGTCGAGGGCCAGAAGTTTATTCCTGTCCGAATCTAAAAGGTACTCTTCAAGGTCCTTTCCAGCCTCTTTCTCCGAATATTTGCCGTATTTGGCGCGACACTCCTCAAGGCGCGATCCGTAAAGCTCCATAGAATCTGTGAATACAGTAAAGATTATATCGTTCGCGTCGAGACTGAAATGCCTTGCCATCCTTATAGAAGCAAGCATGTTACAGATGCCGGATATACCGAGAAGTTCCAACTTTCCCAATGTCACCGCGTCTATCTTTTTGCCGGCGAGACACTTCTTCCCTTCCGGTTCGTTAAATAAACGCATCAGCCTTATGCACGCCTCGTCATCTACGGCCTCTACAACGTCCGTGTTCCTCACATTGTGTATCCACGGAATATGCTTGTCGCCTATTCCTTCTATCCTGTGATCGCCAAAGCCATTGCAAAGAAGCGTCGGGCATTGGAGCGCCTCAACGGCCGATATCATCATGCCCGGGTATAGCTCTTTTAACCGATCGCCGGCACAAATAGTTCCTGCAGAGCCTGTAGCGGAAACAAAACCGCGAAATTTGTCGCCCTTGTTCATTAAGCCTTGAAGCGCCTCGTGCACAGCTTCGGCCGTAACGTTATAATGCCACATGCCGTTTCCGAACTCTTCGAACTGGTTGAAGATAACGATGGAGTTCTTTCTCGTCCTGTTCATTTCATTGCACTTATCGAATATCTCTTTAACGTTTGACTCGCATCCAGGCGTTGCAATTATTTCGGAGCCGATTTTTTCAAGCCACTCGAAGCGTTCGCGGCTCATGCCTTCAGGTAAAATTGCAACGGATTCGCACGCAAGAAGTGCCGAGTCATAAGCGCCGCCCCTGCAGTAGTTGCCGGTAGACGGCCAGACAGCTTTTTGTGATGAAGGATCGAACTCGCCCGTTACAAGACGCGGGACCAGACAGCCGTAAGCCGCGCCCACTTTGTGCGCGCCTGTCGGAAAATATTTTCCGACAAGACCCACGATGCGGGCCTTAACACCTGTGAGCGATGACGGAAGTTCTAAAAAATTAACGCCGTGAAAACCCCTGCTCCGGACGTCGTTCTTCCATGTTATCCTGAAAAGATTGACGGGATCGATATCCCAAAGCCCGACATTCTTTAACCTTTCCTTGGTCGCCTCGGATATCTTTGTAGGGTCCCTTTGTTCTGCAAATGTGGGAAGAACTATCCCCCGCTCGCGGCATCTCTTCTTCGCCTTTTCCAAAATTTGTCTGTTCATTTTTCAAACCTTTTCCACAAAGAGGTCGAAAGTTTCCTGGCCTCTTTTATGATTGCCGCTTCGTCTATGTGCTCCAATTTGAAACCTTCCATGAGCACGCGGCCTCCGACTATCGTTGAATGAACACGCGAATCAACGACTCCAAAAAGTGTGTGCCCCCAATAATTGTCGGCCTTAACTTCCGTTGATGGGATATAGTCTGAAATAATCACATCGGCCTCTGCCCCGCCCGCTATCACCCCGAGCTTCTTGCCAAAAAGGTGTGACGGAATTGAGGGGTTGGTCTTTAAAGCGCTCATGTGAACTTCGTTCCACCCTGCCTGAGGATTCCCCGCTGCCTCTTTGTGCAGAACGCTTGCGGCCTTAATGTCGGTGAAGACGCCGGAGCCCATGCCGTCGGTCCCAATTCCCACCGAAAGACCGGCGGCGCACATCTTAAGATAATGCATCCGGCCCACGGCATTGTTCATATTTGAAACTGGATTATGAACGACAAATGCGCCCGATTTCTTAATAAGCTCGATATCGACATCGTTCACATGAACGCAATGCGCAGCAATGGTCCCTTCGCGCAATACTCCTTCATCATAAAGCCTGCGCACGACCGAAAAATTATATCGCGCCTTCGCGTCGGCGGCGTCCTCTTCTCCTTCGGCCACGTGGATATGATAAGGGGCGCCGAACTTTTCGTTCGCCTCATGCACCTTTTTGATGGTCGCAGGAGAAAGCGTGAAAGAAGCATGAAGACCGAACATCCCCCTTAAAAGATAGGAGGGTGACATACATTTTTCCGCCACCTCTTCCAGGAACGAAACGTTCTCTTCGATCGCCTTCTTACAATCCTTTTCGCCGTTCCTGTCGGAGACCTCAAAACAGAGCGCACCGCGCATGCCGGTCTCGCTAAAGGCCTCCGCAACAGCCGTTAAAGAACCTTTTATCGAACCATAGCTTGCATGATGGTCTATTACGGTAGTAACGCCTGACCTTATCGACTCGATCAAACCTAAGTAGGCGCTTAAGTATATATCCTCTTCTTTTAGCGCTTTATCCAACTTCCACCACAGGCATTCCAGGACCTCCAGAAAAGAGGCCATCTTGGGGAGATTGAGCCCTTTTGCGAACTGGCTGTAAAGGTGCATGTGCGGGTTGACAAAACCGGGCATAACGACCCTGCCATGGGCATCGATAATTCGCCACGCGCCGTGCGCCGTGCGCTCAACCGGAAATGCGCTCATCTTGCCGAGGCCCGTTATCTGGTTATCTTTTATCTCCAAGTATCCATCCGGAATAACGATGTCCTGATCGCATGTAAATATGCAGGCGTTCTTTATCAGTAAAGACATGGCCGCAATGGTAAACCAAAGGCCTTCATCATTCAATCACAAAAATAGTTTTGATTTAAAGCAAAAGTCATATATAAAAAGGAACGCAAAGGAGAACAATATGAAAAAAACACTGGCATTTCTGGTAATTCTTACGATGGCATTGGGGATCTCAAGCGACGCAATGGCAAAGAAGAAAAGGTCAAAGAAGAGTTCATACGGTCAAGGTCTGGGCGCATCTAAGGCAAATAAGAAATACCACACTAAGACAGAAAAGGTGAAATTCAAAAAATTCAACGAGAACGACCCGACAACCGCTAGCGACAACACCATCACGGTAGAAAAAGGCGGCCAGCTCGTTGACGTACCCATAAAACAGAACTGGGGTGAAAAACATTTGCGCATATTTAAGAACCAAAACGTCAACCTCACCACAACCTACAATCCCGAGACCGGCAACTACACGGTCTCAAATGTTGAGCCGTTCATCACCTACTAATGCTTTTCCCGGGTAAAACACCGTCCTTAAAATTCATCCTTGAAAGATTATTCTAAACGTCGTATCATCATTTTCAAATGATAGCCCATCTGAAAGGAACCCTCGCAGAAAAAATGACCGATCATGTGATAGTCGACGTACGGGGAGTAGGATATCAGGTCTGCGTCTCTCAATCCGGCATCTCGCGCCTTCCCGAGGCCGCACAGGAGATATCCCTTCACATATACACCCATGTCCGCGAAGACCAGCTGACGCTATTTGGTTTTTTAACCCGTGAAGAAAAGACGATATTCCAAAGGCTCCTGAATGTCTCCGGCGTCGGGCCAAAACTTGCCATGACGATCCTTTCCGGAATGGAGCCACACGATCTGGTCCAGGCGGTGGTCAAAGAGGACCTCGCACGCATCAGCGGTATCCAGGGGATAGGCCGAAGGACCGCCGAACGCATAGTTGTTGACCTGAAAGACAAGTTCCTTAAGGAATTCGGCGCGTTGAGCGGGGGTGCGGGCGGTTCTGCAAAACCCCTATATAATGATGCGGTATCTGCCCTCACAAACCTCGGCTATACAAGGGTGACCGTCGACAAGGTCCTTACGAAGATCGGCCTCAAAGAGGGCTCGACCGTTCAATCGGTAGTTAAAGAGGTATTGAAAGAACTGAAACAATGACAACAGAAAGAGACGAACTAGATCCGCAAAAGGCGCCGGAAGAGTTGCAGTTCGACGTATCTCTTCGTCCCAAGAGCCTTGACGAATATATCGGCCAGACCGCGGTTAAAGAGAGACTCAAGATCTTTATCGAGGCGGCAAAGGAGAGAAAAGAGGCGCTCGATCACGCACTTTTTTCCGGCCCCCCGGGACTCGGCAAGACAACTCTCGCTTACATAATAGCGAACGAACTCGGAGTTAAGATACATTCAACCTCAGGCCCTGTGCTGGAACGCGCAGGAGACCTTGCGGCGATACTCACGAACCTTGAACCGCGCGACGTCCTTTTTATAGACGAGATCCACAGGCTGAACCGCGTGGTCGAAGAGGTCCTCTATCCGGCGATGGAAGATTTCAAACTGGACCTCATAATAGGCCAGGGACCTTCCGCAAGAACGGTAAAGCTGGACATTCCACGCTTCACACTTGTGGGCGCAACTACAAGGACGGGCCTTTTAACATCTCCCCTTCGCGACCGATTTGGAGTGGTTTCAAGGCTTGACTTCTATTCGCCTGTCGAACTTTCAACCATAGTCAACCGCTCAGCAAAACTTCTGGAGGTCGAGCTGACAAGCGGAGGTTCTCTTGAAATAGCGAAACGCGCTCGCGGAACTCCGAGAATAGTGAACAGATTACTACGCCGAGTTCGCGACTTTGCGCAGGTAAGGGCGAACGGCATCATCGACGATAAGGTGGCACGCGACGCCCTGAAGATGCTCGAGGTCGACGAAAAGGGTTTTGACCAGATGGACAGAAAGATACTCTTGACCATAATAGACAAGTTCGACGGAGGCCCCGTTGGGGTCGAAACCCTCTCTTCCGCCATCAGCGAAGAGAGAGACACCATCGAAGACGTCTATGAACCATATCTCATCCAGTGCGGCTATATAAACAGGACCCCCCGCGGACGTACTGCAACGGAGCTTGCTTATGCCCATCTTGGGCGCAAGGTTCCCAAAAGCTTGACCGAACAATCGAAGCTTTTTGACCAATGATAAGGAAGCTATTCATAAGAATTAAGGCCAATCTAAAGCCCATCGTCATCTTCGTGGCGGCGGCTGGTTTCGTCTGGTTCGCCGTATTCGGGGACCAGGGGCTTTGGAACCTTAAAAGGGCCATAGGGCTTAGAAAAGAGCTCACGGCGAGGGAAACCGAGCTAAGGGCCCGTATTAATGAGCTAAAAGAGAATAAGAATCTGCTGACGAACAAGGAACATTTAGAGCTCGTGATACGCCAGGAGCTTGGTTACGTCAAAGACGGAGAGATAGTATTCCAGCAAATGAGCCCTTGACAAGCGCTTCCCCATATAGTAAACAGGCGCGACTTTTGAATTTTATGAATTTTAGGCCCCTTTCTTTGGTAAAGAGAATTACCTGTTCATGGACTTAAGGCACCGGGAAAAAGGGCCATTGTATAATGAGAAGACCGGTTCATGGCAGGAAAGATGGAGGTAGTTTGTGAGTGAGAACAAGATGCACGGTAAAGTAAAGTGGTTCAATGACGCCAAAGGTTTCGGCTTTATTGAACGTGAAGGCGGACCAGACGTATTCGTCCACTTCTCTTCGATCCAAGGTGACGGCTATAAGAGCCTTGCCGAGGGCGTAGAAGTCACTTTCGAGTTGGTTGAAGGCCCCAAGGGTCCTCAGGCACAGAATGTGCAGAAGGCCTAACTAAAACAGGCTAAAATTAAACCCCGCTTGATTAAGTTCAAGCGGGGTTTTTTATTTTTAGACATGGGTTGACTCTCGCAACCCTAATAGTGGCTGGATTTTACTCTTCGAGCGTAGTCGAGAAGGTAAAATCTGCTTATTTTCTCGACTCGCTAACGCTCGCTCGAAAGATAATCGAAGTTTTCCGACCGCTACGAGAGTCAAGCGTATAGCCCTATTTTTAGATTTACTTTATCAAATTCATGAACTCTTCGCGGGTGGCCTGGTTCTTTCTGAAGCCACCTAGCATGGCGCTCGTCACAATGTTGGAATCGTGCTTTTGAATGCCCCTCATCTGCATGCAGAGATGTTGCGCGTTGACTACCACCGCAACCCCCCTCGGCTTTAACACAATCTCAAGGGCCTCTGCTATCTGCTGGGTCATTCTCTCCTGTACCTGAAGCCTGCGCGCGTAGATCTCTACCATTCGCGGTATCTTGGAGATCCCTACCAGTTTTTTATCGGGCAGATAGGCGACATGGGCATGGCCGTAAAAAGGGAGCAGATGATGCTCACAAAGGCTATAAAAGGGGATATCCTTAACGATGACCATCTCGTCGTACTTGTCGGTAAAAATGGCATCGCTTATTATCTTTACCGGGTCCTGTTTGTATCCGTCGGTCAGAAACTCGAACGACTTCTTAACCCGAAGCGGCGTCTTTCTCAGCCCCTCTCTCTCAGGATCTTCGCCCAGCTTTACCAATAACTCCCTTATCAACTTTTCCATATATTCTCCTCGCCCCCAACTTGGTCAGCTTATAAAACTTCCCTATCCACATATTCCCCTATCTTCATCGCCGCCGCCATAATGGTCACCATAGGGTTCACGCCCAAAGATGTGGGGAAAATAGAACCGTCTGCAATAAACACATTATCAAGGCCGTAAAAACGGCCGTAAGGATCGCAGACCGCCTCTTTTGGATTTGCCCCCATCCTGCACGTTCCAAGGGGATGAAACGCCTGAAGGTCAAGGTCCTTCGCCCGTATCTTCTTTGAGCGGAGCTTGGTAGCGCCCTCCTCACGGGTTATCTCAGGCATAATGTGGATCGGTAGCAGGACTCTCTTCGCCCCCGCAGCAAAGAAGGCCTCTGTGACTATCTCAAGCCCCTTAATGAACTTTTTAACGTCGGTGCGGTTCAAATTATAAATGGTAAGTGCGCGGCCACCCGGCATCCTTAAGATCCTTCCATGGCTCGTGTCCGAGACCATTATGCCGAAACTGGCGAGCTTGTTGTAATTCTCCATTACCTCGCGGTGTTTTTCGCCTACATGCAGTATCTTTGAGGCCGTGTAAGAAGGCGGCAGGAATATCCCTTCGAACGTTATTCCCTCACCCGAAAGCGCGTCCACGTACCAGCCTTGAGGTATCTCGTTCCACGCCTTTATCTCTTCGTCAAAGACCCCAAGCACCTGCGCGGCAGGATGAATGGTCAGGTTGTGCCCTATCATGCCGCTTGGATTTGGAACATGCGAACGCATGAGCAGGGTCGGGGTGTAAAATGTTCCGCACGCAAGGATTATGACACGCGCCTTTATCTCCAGCGTCCCCAGTCTTTCATGCGAAACGGGATCCCTAAATCTTGCAATAACGGTGTCCGCATGGCTACCACTGTATAAGAACCGGCTCACCCTGCAGTGACAATATAATTTTGCCCCTGCCTTCAGGGAATCGGGCACATAATTAAGGTTTGCGGACCTCTTTGCGTTGGTCGGACAACCGAACACACATGTCCCGCTACCGCAACACTTGGGGGCGTTCCTCTGAAGAGGGGCTCCGGTATACCCCAGCGATTCGATACCGCGCTTGAACACATTAGTGTTATTCTTAAGCATCGCCCGCTCCGCAGGCTCAACGCCAAGTTCTTTTTCAACTTCGCTAAAATAGCGTTCCATTTTTTCGGGCGACCACGCGTGAAGGCCGAACTCGTCCGCCCATCTTTTTAGCACCTGCGGAGGCGTTCTAAAGCATGTGCCGGAGTTGATGATCGTTGTACCGCCGACGCATTTACCGACAGGAACAAGGATGGCAGGATAACCGAAGGTGTTGGTCACGCCCCCGTTACGATATAGAAGTTTGACCTCGCTCACGGCGTCCTGACCGAAATCTTCGGCCCTGAAAAAGCCGCCATCTTCTAAGATAATGACCTTGCGTCCGGCCTCGGCCAGCGTCTTTGCGATAGCCGCGCCCCCGGCGCCGCTACCTATAACACAGACCTCGCACTCTTCTTTTATATCGTGACCGAAAGGTTTAACGAACGCGTTCTCGTGCGGGAACGAAGGTTCGGGCAGAGGCGCGTGAAATTTTGGGGTATAGCCCACCGCGGCGGCAACGGATGGAATTGAATAGTAGTTAGAATATACTATCGCTCCCAAAAAACGCCAGAGAGCGCGTTTGCCGGCAAGCCAGGACGTGTGCCACGCCTCGAGATAACGGCCCCGCCATTTTTTATCGAGGCCTCTGAATGTCCTGAAGCGAAACCGGTAGAAAATGGCGCCGTAGTCAAAAAGGGAAAGAACGAATCTAAAAGAGAGCCTTACATCGCTTGAAAAGTGACCGACATGGTTATCTATCTTATCAACGAGCTTATTCCGGTCAAAGTCTCCCGGGATAAGCGTAACTACGAACGCCTTCAAAATCTCCCGCTCTCTTGAAGTTAGAACGCTCATCTTTTTAAGGCCTCTTCCATCGTCTTCACAAGCTTTTCTGTTTCCGGCACCTCACCCACTATTCTTAGATCATCATACACGTTGCCATCTGGCGAAACGAATAATATTGTGGGCCATCCAACGACGTTATATTTGTCGAGCATCCTGTTAATTTCGGGAGAGTCGTTCGTGGCGTCAACGTGCAGAACCACAAAGCCTTTTATTATCTCCGCAATGTTCTTGTCGTTCGCCATCATGCTCTCAAGCTTCACGCACGGCGGGCACCACTTTGCCCCAAATATGACCAGCATCGGTCTTTTGGTGGCGGCCGACTCCACAAGCGCCGCCTGTTCGTTCTCGAGCCACGAAATATTATCACCGTTAAGGTTGAAGGGAACTATGGAGTTCAGATAATAGAGCGCCGGCACTAGAAGCAGTACGCCGATGATCTTTTTGACCAGGCCTCCGGCCTTTACATGTTTAAGCCGTGCCGCGAAGGTGCCATAGAACGTACCGGCAATTATATAGACCGCGCCCATTCCAAGGGCATAGGCCGCCAAGAGTTCCACTCCAAAGGCATAGGCCTTTTGAGAAGCCACCCAAAGGAGCATGGGCCCCAAGACCGGCCCCACACAAGGGGTAGCCATGAGCCCCATCGACATTCCGCTCAAGAAAGCGCCTCTGTAGCCCTTGCCGCCCAGATGTGTGAGAAATCTTTGAACGCTTCGGGGGAGCTGAATGGTGAAAAGGCCGAACATCGAAAGGCTCATCATGAGAAGAACGGCTATAAGAATGATAACGAATATCTTCTCCTGAAATAAAAAACTTGTCTGATTTCCCGCGGCTACAGCCAGTACGCCGAGCAGCGAATATGTGACGGCGATGCCCGCGACCAGCGAAAAAGAAAGGAGCAGATTTCCAAGCACGTGACCCTTCTTATGAATACCTATGATAAGCAGTAGCACGGGTATCAACGGCCACACACATGGCGTCATGCTTGTTAAGAGCCCGGCCACGAGAGCTACGATGAGAGCGATATACCTTCCGCGTGAGACGACATCTTTAAAGTCCTTAAAATTAAGGAGCTGTTTTATGTTGAACTCCAAGGTTTCTATCTTGGGTTTGTCTTCCGTGAGCTCAGCTCCGGCCGCGGCGACCTCCATGTTCCATGTAATGACGTGCTGTTCGGGCCTTAAACAAAGCCTCTCTTCGCAACCCTGCATCTCAAGGACCGCCGTCACCTTTTTTTCCCCAAGTTGCAACTCCAAAGGGGACGAGAATACGATAGATATCACCGATTCGCCTTCAGGAAAGATGGTGATATTACCGCCGTTCATCGGATCTTTGTGCGATACGCCCTTCGGATATATTATCGACCGCACGCGTATCCCCTCAAGCGTTGTAAAAGAAAGCTCTGTCTTGTCTTTATAAAGAAAGTGGCCCTCAGGAACCCTTATAATGATATCTGTCGTGATCTCGCCGCCCAACTGCATCCTGATCTTTGCATCGTCGTGGCTAAATTCAAAGGGCGATTCGAACGCAAAAAGTTTGACGGAAATTGCCAGCAAAATGAGCGTGAATAGTGTCTTTTTCATATTGGACTCCCCCTTCGGATATATATAGATTTTGTTTGATAATTGCAAATAACTTGTGTATTCACAATGAACAGAATGAACGCAAAGAACAGATTCATGATCAAGTCGGCCTTTAGAATAGCCGAAAAGACGGGCGCCAAGTCGGTCTTTATCTACATAGACCCCCTTGAGGACCTCAGATACGAAGATCGCATCCCCAAAAAGTTCAATATTTTCCTTGTTAGCAAGAAAAAGAAGCCCGATTTCGACCCGGAAGACAAATCTACGCTTGGCGGTCACTGTAAGGCCCTCATCAACGTCCCAAAGATCAATTTCACCCGCATAGCACTTGTTAAGGTGGCGGTTATGCTCGGACTTTCGCTTGATCACGTAGAAGGCGGCTCTTCCCTCGTCTTTCTTGTGGGCCACACCGACCACGGGTTGCTTGACTGCATTCAGGTGGTCGACACCTCCAAAGAGACGGAGATCCTCACGAGCAAGAGCTTCACAAAAATGACGGAAAACTTAAGCTCCGAGGTCTTTCAGGCGGTCCTTAATCTCGCCATTGAACTTGCCGAGAAGGGACGTGAAGGAAAACCAATAGGGACCATATTCGTCGTCGGCGATGAGGAACATGTGCTCCAGCTTTCCCGTCAGATGATAATCAACCCCTTCAAGGGTTACGACGAAGAAGAACGGAACATCTTGAACCCGGCGTTAAAAGAGACCATCAGGGAATTTGCGGCGATGGACGGCGCATTTATAATAAGCGGCGACGGCGTTGTTCTGACGGCGGGAAGATACCTTTCCGCGGCAAGCGACGACACCAACCTTCCCCGCGGCCTCGGAAGCAGACACATTGCGGCCGCCGGCATCACTGCGTTGACAAAGTCGGTCGCATTTGTAATATCGGAATCGAGCGGAGACGTGAAGATATTCAAGGACGGAAAGATATTGATGGATGTTGAAAAGGCACCTAATAAACGATAACAGAGAAGCTGTCATCCTGAAGGGTGAAGCCCTGAATGATCCATTTGCAAATAGATGCAAAGGGATCATTCGCTTCGCTCAGGATGACATGCAATTTAACAAATGAGCAAAAAGTCTGACGAAGCGGTTTTCGACAACAGGATTGTCAACAAGTCCATTTCAAGAGGACAGCTAGACCCCAAAGAATATGAGGCGTTCTTAAAGTCCCTCCCGGACGAATCAAAGAATGCAGGAACGATCAAAGTATTTGAAGAAGAGAACGTTCTA
>PCWZ01000035.1:11886-37159 GCA_002796305.1 Deltaproteobacteria bacterium CG11_big_fil_rev_8_21_14_0_20_49_13 | reverse complement strand
CTTATTCGTATGCCAGTGCGAATAAGAAGTTAGAAATACTTATAGTTTTTAACAAAGGTATTACTAACCAAAGGTTAAAATACTATAGAGGGGGGTCTCCTTTTAAAAGAGCTTCAAAACAGCGTTTCCAAGCGTTTTAATCACGTCGTCTAATGGTGGGGCTGCGTCCAATACCTCTTTCATAGAAGTTACGCCGCGGTCCCTTATCCCGCAGGGAACGATATGCCGGTAATGTTCCATGTTGGGGTCCACGTTAAGGGCTATTCCGTGCATGGAAACGTTCTTCGAAATATTTAGGCCTATCGCAACTATCTTCTTGTCGTTCACCCATAGACCGGGATGTTCCTTGTCGCGCACGGCATTTATCCCGAACTTTTCCAACGCCTTCATGCAGACGTCTTCTATCTTATGAACGTATTCCTTAACCCCCAGCTTTCTTTCCGCTATGTTGAATATGAAGTAGGCGACGAGCTGTCCCGGCCCGTGATACGTGATCTTTCCGCCCCGATCGGCCTTGACGACATCTATTCCATCGCCGGCTATGACCTTAAGGTCAGAAAGAAAATCGTCTGATGAGTCTCTCTTGCCTATGGTGTAAACGGGCGGATGCTCGCAAAAAATGACCGTGTCATCTATCTTCCCTTCTGCGCGTTTTTTATGAAGGTCTTCCTGATATAAAAGCGCTTCTCTATACGGCTTTAGACCTATATTTTCTAGAATAACCACCTTCTTCACCTTTTTGGAGTATGTAGAGGCCCTTTTGAATATACTGAAGGGCCGAGACGATCAAGAGTATTGACGTGATATACATCGTCCCCTCGGCAAAATCGCCCAAAGGGTAAACGCCTAACGCAAACTCCGGCCGATAGAGAGTCGCCAGAGAAAGGACGCCAAGGAGTATCTGCCCAAGAGTTGCGAACTTTGAAGAGATGAAGGGCTTATATTCGACATGTATCTTTAGTATCTTAAGTACGCCGATGCCGCTCATGATCATGACATCGCGCAGGATAACAAGTATAAGGAACCACGAAGGGATATACCTGACCGACACAAGGCACGAGAACGCGGTTATCATTAAAAGTTTGTCGGCAATGGGGTCAAGGAGGGCGCCGAACTGCGAATTCTGACGAAGGATGCGCGCCACGGTCCCGTCTATAAGGTCCGTGAAAGAGGCTATGGCAAAGGCAAAGAACGCGACCGAGTAGAGCTTCAGTATAAAACAGACGAGGAAGACCGGCACAAGTAAAAGCCTTGAAAGAGTGAGTATGTTAGCTGCATTCCATTTCATATTTTAAAATACCAACTTACGCACTTACGCACTTCCTTATATACAATATTTCCTGTATCTGCCAAGTAGTTTCTCGGGAAGGTCGGCTTCCAACACAATAGAGTTCTTTCCGTGTCGGACGCTTAGCACCCCCCATGTTCAAAACGGTAGTCTTGGGACGCCTTATGCCGACAAGAAGGGCCTGTTCTTTCATGATTGAAAATAGGTGACGTTGTGGCCGAATATCTTTTCAACGGTCGCTACAAGTTGCAGACTTGGCGCCACACGCAACTCGTTAGGCAGTTCCATCACCGTTTCGCTTCTATCGGGGATGGTCATATGAATGAACGCCTTGCACTCCCCCCTAAAGCGGCCTAGGATGCTCTTTAGACTCTGGAGTTGTTTGTCGTTCACCTCGCCCGCCGCAAGCTTGAAGTGTACGGTCTTTGTGAGTCTTGCCGGGGCTTCTGAGAGCGGGAATATCTCGCGGGCGATCACCTTCGCGCGCTCCTCGTCAACATCCAGATTTCCGATGACGAACATCGGCTGGTCGCTCTTGATGAGCTGGTTGGCCTTCTGATAAAGCTCCGGAAATACTATGACATCCGCCATCCCTTTAAGGTCTTCGAGCGTCACAAAGCACATGCGGTCGCCCTTCTTCGTTGTTATCTCGCGGAGCGAGGCAACAACGCCGCCGAGACGTGCCTCGGTCCCGTCGCCCATCAAGGCGATGGTATCGGTGCCGGCCGTTGCGTAGAGTTTCAAGATCGATTCGTACTGAGCCAGAGGATGGCCCGTTATATAAAAACCTAACGCCTCTTTCTCGTATTGCAAAAGTTCGTGCTCCGACCATGAAACTATATTGGGTATCTGTGCGTAACTTGAATCCGATTCATTTGCGGGCATACCGCCGAACAGACTCACCTGACCTATCTCGCGGTCGCGCTGTGTGGATGCCCCGCGCGCCATCGCCACATCGAGTATGGCAAGTAGCTGCGCCCTGTGAACGCCGGTCCAATCAAAAGTGCCGCATTTAATAAGGCTCTCAATAACACGGCGATTCACCTTTCTTCCGTCGACCCTTGAACAGAAATCGTCAAGGCTCCTGAAAGCACCGCCTTCCCTCGCCCTTATCATCGCCTCAACCGCCGCCTCGCCCACGTTCTTGACCGCGGCGAGCCCAAAGCGGATCTCTTTGTCACCGACGACCGAGAAATTGGTCATGCTCTCGTTCACGTTGGGCGGCAGGACCTTGATGCCGGCCTCCCTGCATGCGTTGATATAGAATATCAGTTTATCGGTATTACCCTGTTCCGATGTCAGAAGCGCCGCCATGAACTCGGTCGGATAGTGGAACTTTAAATATGATGTCTGATAGGCAATGAACGCATATGCCGCAGAATGTGAATTGTGGACGATCAATCCGTTGGCGATAAAATTATGGTTATCGTCAACCGTTATATCGTAGGTTTCGCGAGTGCCAGCCGGCCTGATCTCTTTGATCTCGTCCCAATAAATATCTGAGGAAGAAATATCGGTCAGCTCATTTGAATTAAAATAACGACCTAATTGGCCGATGGTCTCCCTGCGGAGTCCTCTTTTGTACGAATGCCTTCCGCCGTAGAACTCTTTCATGGAGAGTTTGGACTCGCGCTCGATCTCTACCCACGTTTTTCCGGACAACTCCTTCGCCTCTCTAACCTTCCACTTTATTTCCCATGGAATAGTATCGCGACATCTTTTTCCGGCACCATCCTGATCGATATGTTCCTTTAATTCTCTTATCGCCTTTTCACGACCGACCATGTGAGGAGATATCTTGCGTAAAAAGAGCCTTGCGGAATCTTCACCGGTAACAAAGAGCGCATATCCCTTCTTGGCCCCTCCCTTATATTTGAACGACTTATGGGCTATCCTTGAAACTATTCCGAACCTCAGGAGCAGGTGCCGGACCTGACCTGCCAACTTAAGTGAAGATGTGGCATAAAAGGGCATTAAATTCGTGCCGCCAAAAACATATCCATCGCCGGACCAAAGCCTTCCCAAAAATAACGCGACCTGCTCATTCTTAAGTTTAAAAATATTCTTAGAGATAACCTTTTCGGACACCTTTTTTCCTAAAAGACCCATTTTACCCGCCCAGGTAAAGACGCCTGACACGGAAGGGTTGACCTTGCATCGTTTCGATCGATCCGCAGAATTCCATGGCACATGCACACAGCTTCCCGTATTGACACGCGCCTCGAACATCCTGCCCCGGCGCGTGTAAACATGGGCCTTTGTATGAGGGAACTTGGTGATATTCTCTACAAAGTCATTCACTAAATCCTTGTCGTTGTTATAAAAATGTAATGAACTTGGATGACATGTATTACCTTCGGAAATAAGCCACGCCATGGAAATGACCTCATGACGGGACATTTTGAGGCTACCCTTTGCGGCTATTCTCCTTGGCGTAGCTATCCTGTCGCCGGACCTTAGCTCGTTCAGGTTCTTCCACCCCGTAGCTGTAAGCAAAGGATGATTGCCTGTCGCGGTCAGCTCATACCCCAAATGGGTCTTGAGCCTAAAAACCTTTTTGCGTCCGTTAGAGTGAACCTTTGTTATCTTTTTTGGCTCGATCTTATACCTGTCATTGCAACTAAATGTGGCGCGGTATGTTTTTTTATCCAGAAGATCTGCAATAGTGAACAGCTCACCGGTCTTTGAGTCGATAAGCTCCGTCTCTTTAACAACACATTTATTGAAGCCGTAACCGGCGAACTCGGCCATGAGGTCGAATATCCTCTCGGCCTTTTGCTTGTTGATCTTATTCTTGGCGGCCCCTTCCATAAAACGCTCACGCTGTTTCGCCATCTCTTCGGGCTTTTTCTTTCCCATCGCTCGGCGCAAGAGATCGGCGTCGCCAAGCGTAAAACATGCCAGCGCTGATGCTATCTGCATCACCTGCTCCTGATATACGATAACGCCGTAGGTATCTTTTAGAATGGGTTCTAATTGAGGAAGCTCATATACTATCTTGGTACGGCCATGCTTGCGGTTGATGAAGTCATCGACCATTCCGCTCCCCAAAGGACCCGGACGGAACAAGGCAACGAGCGCCACGATATCTTCAAAACACGAAGGCTTCAACTTCATGACAAGGTCTGTCATGCCGCTTGATTCAAGCTGGAATATCCCTGCGGTATCGCCCAAACTTAGACGCTCATACGCAAGCTTGTCGTCCGGCACCAGCGCGTTCAAAGCTATCTCTTTACCGTGGCGCCTCTTGATCATTTCAAGAGCGTCGAACATGACAGTTAGAGTTTTAAGCCCCAGGAAATCGAACTTGATGAGGCCTATCTTCTCCACCGCCTTCATGTCGAACTGGGTGATTATTTCGTCGTGCTGGCCGACATAGAGCGGCAGGAAGTTCTCAAGCGGCTGATCGCTCATGACAACGCCGGCGGCGTGAGTGGATGCGTGACGCGGAAAGCCTTCGAGCGCGCGAGCCGTTTCAAGCAGCTGCGCGACCTTGGGGTCGTCCTTTGCAAGTTTCTTCAGCTGAGGTTCTATTTTGAGAGCTTCATCAAGCGTCATGTTAACGGAGAAGGGAATGAGCTTTGCTATGCGGTCGACATCACCGTAATTAAGCCCCATCACACGCCCGACATCACGAATTACCGCGCGAGCCTTCATCTTGCCGAACGTGATTATCTGCGAAACGAACCCGTACTTCTCCCTGACGTATTCGATGACCTCCTGGCGGCGGCGCATGCAGAAGTCTATATCCATGTCGGGCATGCTGACGCGTTCGGGATTCAAAAAACGTTCAAAGAAGAGCTTGTTCGGTATGGGATCCACGTCGGTGATATTAAGACAATATGCAACGAGCGAGCCTGCGGCGGAACCTCTGCCCGGGCCAACCGGTATACCTCTCTCCTTCGCCCAGTTGATAAAGTCGGCGACGATCAAGAAATACCCCGCAAACCCCATATCTTTGATAAGCTTGAGCTCCGTCTTTAGGCGTTCTTCGTATACAGCTTGTTCTCCATCCACCGATAACCGTTCCTTGAATCCCTTCCAAGATTCTTCCTCTAAATAAGTAGCAAGGTCCTTCCCCCCGGGAACGGTGAACTTCGGGAAGTGATACGATTTAAGGTCGAGCTCCAGATTACACTTTTCGGCGACAAGGAGCGTGTTTGATATCGACTCCGGGATATGCTGAAACGCGCGCGCCATTTCGCCGGGGCTCTTGAAATAGAATTCGTCGGTACCGAACTGCAGACGCTTGTCACTATCTAGAGTCTTTCCCGTTTGAATGCAGAGGAGCGCGTCGTGGGCCTTCGCATTTTCGCGGCTCATGTAGTGGCAGTCGTTCGTGGCAACAAGGGGAACGCCCAATTTTTGCCCCAGATCCCTAAGCCCGTCATTAACGGCAAGACATTCGGGTATTCCTATATCCATCACCTCAAAAAAGAAGCGTTCATTCCCAAAGAGTTTGATATACCACTCTGCAGTAGCCTTGGCGGCCTCCATATTCCCGTTCTTTATAAATGACGGTATCTCGCCCTTAAGGCAGGCGCTCATGGCAACAAGACCGTCGCTACATTCAGACAAAATATCCTTATCTATCCGTGGCTTATAGTAGAACCCTTCTGTATAACTTAAGGTAATGAGCTTACAAAGGTTCTGGTAACCTTTGTGGTTCTTGGCCAGAAGAAGGAGGTGGTTATAGTGACCCTCGCCAGCCTTCCTGGGGTCCCTATCCTTTCTGGACCCTTGGGTGGTAATATACATCTCACAGCCGATGATGGGCTTTATCCCTTCGGCAATACACCTCTGATAGAACTCAATGGCGCCGAACATGTTGCCGTGGTCGGTAATGGCCAGTGCAGGCATTCTGTATTCCCTGGCCTTGGCTATCATCAGGTCGAGCGGACAGGCGCCGTCCAGGAGGCTGTAGTAGGTGTGGTTATGAAGATGTACGAATTCGGAATGGTGCATAAGCTGATAACTTACGACTATAGTGCCACAGCGGCTTTGCAGTCAAGATGAAAGGTGAAAAGAAGCGTTTTCAGAGCGAAATTGGCGGCTCCCGAAAAAAATAATAGTGCTTGTCATTTTTCCCCAATCTCCTTAAAAAAAAACAACATTATGAAACCTAAAATCATCACAAAAAACGACTTTGGCGCATGGGTAGACTCCCTCATTAAAAAGGTCGGGGTCGTGGGCGTCAAAGAGAAAGAGGCCGGCAAGTTTCACTTTGCCCCACTAGAAACGGCTGCGGAGCTAAGGCTTGACTACGATGTCACCATAACGCCGCCGAAGAAGTTCATTCAGCCGCCAAAAGAGATCCTTTTAATGTTCGAGATCGGTAACGACAAATTCAAGGCAAAGGCCGTGATCGAGGCCAAAGAGCTCGTTCTCCTTGGCGTACACCCCTACGACATGAAGGCCATAAACCAGATGGACAAGGTCTTCACCGACGACAATAAGGAGACGAACTACCTCGAGCGCCGCAAGAACATAACTATCATCGGTGTCGATCCCGTTAACGCCAGCAAATGGGGTTTCTGGCACGACATGGGCGCCGCAACCGTTGATAAAGGCTTTGATCTCTGGCTCACAGACCTTGGAGACAGGTATTATGTTGAGGCCGGAAGCAAACAGGGTGAAAAGCTCCTTTCATCCGCCAAAACGAACGATGCCGGCAAGACCGATTCGGAACTCCAAAAAGAGGCTAGGCTAAATCTTAAAAGCCTCTGCAAGCCGGAGAGAAAAGTAAAGGCGACCGTTAATGAACTTCCCTCGCTCTTTGGCAACAGCTACGAAAGCACGGTATGGGAGGAACATGCAAAAAAATGTTATTCCTGCGGTTCGTGCAACCTTGTCTGTCCCACCTGTTATTGTTTCGATGTCAGAGAAGACGTAGACATAAGTTTGAAGAGCGGACGCCGCATTCGGTACTGGGACGGCTGTCTGCTTGAAGATTTTGCGATGGTGGGTCACGGCGATAATTTCCGCGAAGAGCGCGGTGACCGTTTCCGCCACAGGCTGTTCAGAAAATATTCATATATGGTGGATAAGGTCGGCGATATCGCATGCGTTGGATGCGGAAGATGCAGTAGCGTCTGCCTTCCGGACATAACAGACCCGGTAAAGATCATTAATGAACTAAAGGGGGGTAAATAAATGACGGAGTCCTTGTACCTCCCAAAACAGGCAAAGATAAAAAGCGTTGCAACATTGAACACGACCGAAAAGTTCTTTGAGATAGAGCTCGACGGTGGGAAACCCCTCGGCCACAAGCCGGGACAATTCGTCGAGGTCTCCGTCTTTGGCGTCGGCGAAGCGCCCATTTCCATCAGCTCATCTCCATCAAGAAAAAAGAACGGGTTCGACCTTGGCATCAGAAAGGTCGGAAGCGTAACAGGCGCAGTTCATAACATGAAAGAGGGCGACGTTCTTGGCATACGCGGACCCTTTGGAACGCACTTTCCCTATGAAGAGATCAAAGGCCACGATGTGCTTGTAGTTGCCGGCGGCATCGGACTTTTTCCGGCGCGTTCCATCATCCAACACTTAATCGACAATAAAAAAGACTACGGTAAAATAACGGTCCTTTTCGGTGCAAAGAACCCGTCCGAAAGACTCCTGCCGAAGGAACTGGGAGAATGGAAAGAACAGCTAGAGCTTTTAGAAACGGTCGACAAGGCCGATGACACATGGAAGGGGATCGTCGGCGTCATCACCACCCTATTTCCCAAGGTCGATATCGATCCCAAAAGAACGTACGCAATAATCGTCGGCCCCCCTATCATGTACAAGTTCGTGCTTATCGAGTGCAAAAAGAAGGATATAGCCGACAGCAAGATCATAATGTCGCTTGAACGCAGGATGAAATGCGGGGTAGGCAAATGCGGCCACTGCCAGATGAACGGGCTCTATGTCTGCCAGTGTGGCCCCGTTTATAAATATAGCGACATTAAGGATGTTCGCGAAGCGTTATAAAGGAGCAAAAAATGTCCAAACCAAGAGTTGCATTCTTTGATTTTGCAAGCTGTGAGGGCGATCAGCTGCAGGTGGTGAATCTTGAAGAGAGCCTTCTTGACCTTTTGGGCCATGTTGACGTGGTCGAGTTCCGCGAGGCAATGAAGGAACGCTCGGACAGCTACGACATAGCCTTCATTGAGGGTTCAATTACAAGAAAAGCGGATGAAGAGCGCCTCAAAAAGATACGCGCGAACGCAAAGATACTGATAGCCCTTGGGGCATGCGCAACGATAGGCGGTATCAACTCACTTAAGAACTACCGCGACCAGAAAACCGTCCGTCAGGAGGTCTACGGCGACAAGTGGGAGCTCTTTGATACCTATCCCGCAAGGCCTATCGACGCGGTGGTAAAGGTCGATTACAAGATCCACGGTTGCCCCATTAACAGGACCGAGTTCTTGAATATCGTAAAATCGCTCCTTATGGGGCAGAAACCCTGCATTCCCAACTACCCCATTTGTGTCGAATGCAAGCAGAACGGCAACGTCTGCGTATTTGAAAAAGGGATGAGCTGCGTGGGGCCGGTTACACGTGCCGGATGTGGCGCCTGCTGTGTCAATGAGGGCGCTGTTTGCTGGGGATGTAGAGGCCTAGTCGACAACCCCAATACCGACGTCCACAAAGAGGTCCTGGCAAAATATGATCTTACAACTGATGAGGTCTTGAACAAGTTCAAGCTCTACTTTGGATGGACAGAAACGAAAGATAAGGTGGCATAACTATGACAAACGTAAATTTAGACATCAACCTGCACTACATCACCCGCGTTGAAGGGCATGGAAACATAGCCGTCAACGTCAAAGAAGGTACGGTAGAAAAAGTAGAGTGGCAGGTGCCCGAGGCCCCGCGCTTCTTCGAAGCGATGGTCGTAGGCCAAAAATGGGATGTCATCCATCACATCACATCTCGCATCTGCGGCATCTGCTCCATCGGCCACACGCTTGCCTCTTTGAAGGCGACCGAGGCGGCGTTCGGCATTAAACTTACCGCTCGCGACCTTAAGCTCAGACGTCTTGCTATCCATGCCGAGAACCTGCAGAGCCATCTGCTTCACCTTGGTTACCTCGTACTTCCGGACCTTTTGGGAGTGGGAAGTGTTATACCTCTGGCATCGAGCCATCCGGAAGAGCTCAAAACGGTCGTAAGGCTCCATCGCGCGGCAAATGAGATGAGCGACCTTGTCTGCGGAAGAACGACCCATCCGCAAAGACTAATCCCCGGGGGCTTCACAAAGGTCCCATCAAGAACGGAGCTAAAAGAGCTTAAAGAGGCCCTCAATAAATGTTGGGTTGATATTAACGCGGTCGCAAAGCTTGTGCATGCGCTTGCAAGCAAGCTCCCCAATTTCACGCGAGAGACGGAGTTCATAGCGCTGACCAGCAAGGATGAATACGCTATCTACGACGGCAATATCGGCTCTACCGACACCGAAAGCGCGCCCGTTTCCGATTATCTGAAATATACGAATGAGTTCATCGTTCCGCAGTCCACCGCCAAGTACGCAAAGCATAACCGCGCATCGTTCATGGTGGGAGCCCTTGCCCGCGTCAACAAGAACTACGACCAGTTGACGAACAGGGCAAAGATCGTTGCGGAGATGTTCGGATTAAAACCTGTCTGCCACAATCCGTACATGAACAACGTGGCCCAGCTGGTGGAAATAGTCCACTCGTGGGAAGATGCTATAAAGATTATTGATGAGCTTGTTGCCGATACGACATATGACCAGCAGAAGGCCCCGGTCGCATTCACACCCAAGGCCTCATATGGAGTAGGCGCTGTAGAGGTTCCACGCGGCATCCTCTATCATGCTTACACCTACGACGACAAGGGTTTCATCAGCAAGGCCAACTGTATCATCCCGACGAATCAGAACCACGCGAACATCCAATTGGATATGGAAGCGTTGGTCCCGCAGATAATGCAAAGACCCAAGAGAGAGGTCGAGCTAACGCTTGAAATGCTGGTACGCGCCTACGACCCCTGTATCTCATGCTCTACACATATGCTTAATATCGAGTGGAAAGAGTAGTTGTTGAGGTGCCCCTTATTATATGATAAGCGCCGCTCTATAGTATTTCTAACTTTTTATTCGTACGAAGTGCGAAATAAAAAGTTAGAAATACTTATGGTTTTTAACCAAAAATGCTCCCAACCAAAAGTTAAAACACCATAGCGAGTGATTTAACACATCTTATTTCCCGGATAGTTATGGGCTGGCAAGGATCAGTCACGAAACTATCTCATTGCACAACGAATATATCCATCTTGCGTCTTCGAGGGCTGATCTTGCGTCCTCCTCCTTATAAAATTCGGAAGGTGTAAGGTCCTCCGAACCGTAGAAAGAAAGCTCTCTGTCGCGCCTCAAACTTTTAGATACCTTGGCGATCTGCTTGACATGCGGTTTTATTGTCGCCGGAAGCAGAGCCTCCGATCGGATAAGTATGTCGCTCACATCGTGAATGCGCGGGACCTCGACGCCGGAGATACGTAGCAGACCTTTAAGACACAGCTCGATAAGCTCCTGTGATTCTCTCACTACATCCGCATAACCCTGTCTCTGCATAAGCACTTCAACTGCGGCAAGCCTGTTCCCCGCACGGAGTATGTAATCAGCCGCCAGACTTTTATTCTTCATCTGTTGTTATCCTCCTCACCCAGTAAGGGTGACCGTTCGAAATGTATCTTCTCACAAGACCATCCGCAATGAATTTTTTGATCTCGGCAAAGATGCTGTCCACTATCATTCCCCTTTGATATATTATCTTGCCTGATATAGAAACCTCGAACCATAGGCCGCTTACCTCGCTTATATCTTTGGGCTGGCTGACAAAATGAGGGTTCAATTCTCTATCGCTCCAAATGACATTATCATCCCACCAACTGTAGAGCGACCGATCGATCTCGACCGAACCATCTAAGATAACCAACAGATCGATATCCGACGATTCCGTTGCTTCACCTGTTGCTTTAGAACCAAAAAGAACGACTCCACTAAGCTTATCTTTGAATTTTTCTTTTAGCTTTTTAACCACGGGTTCAAATTCCTGGTAACTATCACCCTCCAGGACGCCAAGCCCTCTATTAAGGAGTAAGACACAAAGCTGGTTAAGCGACACCCTTTTGGAAATACTCATATTTGCTAATTTCTTGTGTAATTCCAACGGTATTCTCAATACAAACTTACCTGAAAACTCTTTCATAGTACTATGGTACTGCAATTTAAAATGGAAGGCAACAACTACTTTCTCTCTTGATTATCATGTTAAACTATAACATTCTATTTCGCGATGGTCCTAAAGAGAGCAATAATAGGTGTCGGCAATAGGTTGATGGGAGATGAGGGTGTTGGAATACACGCGATCGAATACCTGCGCAAAGCAACAAAAAATATTATCAGACGCGATTTAAGCCCTTCGAAAAGTGCAAAAAAAGGCATTATAAAAAAATACCCCCCTCTAGGGGTCCGACCCTTTTTTGATATTTTGGACGGCGGCACCGGAGGCATAACACTTCTCCACATGTTCGAAAGTTACGACCGCGTCATACTGATAGACGCCGCGAACTTTGGAGCCACGCCCGGCACCCTCAAGACGTTCGACCTTAAAGAGATAAACTTCAGCCCCGATTCGGCGCAGGTGTCGCTACATGGCACAAGCCTTGCCGGAATATTGGAACTTGCCAAAAAGCTAGGCACAAAATTACCGCGGATCACCATAATAGCCGTCCAGCCAAAGAAGATATGCCCTTCAATGGAACTCTCAGTTGAATGCAAGAACGCTATCCCCAAAATTGCGGAAATTGTCAGGACATCAGTCGGCGGAAATGCTGAAAATGTTCTTAAGAGCCTGTGAAACGTGCGTTCCGTTGACACCGGGACGGGCCAGTTCTTCCTTTACAAGTCTGATGGGATCGTGAAGTATCTTTTTGACTATTGAATGAGCGCAAATTTTCATGGATTCCTTTTCTTCAACCGTGAGATCTGGATGTTTGGCAAAGACCGATCCCAGCTCCGCGCTCATCACCGCCTTACATCTTTCCTGAATGTTCTTAAGGAGAGGCGCAAGCTTAAGATGTTCAAGCTCAACAAGAACGGTACGAGCCTCTTCTTCGATTATATTTTCGGCCTTCAGAGAAGCGTCGCGTCTTAAAGCAAGGTTTTTATCGGCAAGCTCCTGAAGATCGTCGATATTGAGAAAAATCGCGTTCTGGATGTCCACCGACTCCACGTTTCTCGGAATCGCAAGATCAAGCATAACAAACGGTCTACCCTCGCGCTCTTTGGCTGCGGCCAGGATGTCGTTCCTGGTGATAAGCGTTCCTCCGCCTACTGAAGCAACAATAATGTCCGCTGTTGCAAGATGCGTTTTCCATGAGTCGAACGGCACTGCAACGCCTGTTACCGAATGGGCAAGTGAAACAGCCGAATCATGGGAACGATTTGCTATCCAAATATGCGAAGCTCCCCTGTCCCTAAACCTGTGCGCGACAAGAGAGCCCATTTCGCCGGCCCCGATCACAAAAATATTAGTCTGTTTGATATCTCCGATCCGTTCTTCCACCATCTCAACCGCAAGCGTACCGACCGAAACGGGCAACTCGCCTATGTTCGTATCCGTTCTTACTCTCTTTGCTGTCCTAAAGGCCGAATGGAATATCTTGTGAAGATAAGGCCCGGCGGTCTCGCATTCGGCCGCTGTTTGATATGCCCCCTTGAACTGGCCCAGTATTTGAGCCTCTCCAACGACCATGGCGTCAAGCGATGAGGCAACCCTGAAAATGTGGCTAATGGCGTCAAAACCGGAATAGACATACGACTCCTTGCGAAGAAGCTCTGCGTCCAGGCCGGTATCAAGGGCAACTGTTCGGAAAAAGGTTTCTTCCATTCCTTCAAGGCACGGACCCACCATATATGCCTCGGTCCGATTGCATGTGCAAAGCATGGCCGATTCCTCCACAACGTCCTGTGCGGCCAGCTTTGTGGATAGAGCTATCTGCCTGCTACGCTCAAAGGCCATGGCCTCGCGAACAGTGAGCGACGACCTCTTATAATTGAAACCTGTGACAAGTAATTGCATAAAGTTCCTTACAATCCAAAGCGGCGCCGCAAAGGCGTGCAAAATTATGATTTGCCGGAGTGGCACAGGACATTGCACGAGCCCATATTGGGATCGCTAAATTCAATATCCATTCTATGCCTGACCCCGTTATGACATAGGCCGTTCGTGCCGCCGCCACAGTTCCCCATGACCGGTTCGGGATTGGTGATACCAAAGTTCTGATTGGTCATCAAATACAATAAATGCCCAAACTGTCCGTCGCCTCCCCATTCCATTAATTCCCAATCCTTGCCGTATGTATAGATGTTATGCGGATAGGCTTTGTGACAGTTATAACATGTGGGCGTGCCGCTCTCTGTCTCAACCGCGCCGGAAGGCCAGCTATTATTTAGCTCGTACAGTCCCCCATGACAAAACCGGCAATCCGATGAATACGATTCCGCAGAAAACTTATCATCTGAGGTAAGAACATATTCGCCATGATGTTTCTCTTCCCACTTGTGAGAAATATAGGAGTGACAGTTACTACAAGCCGTCCCGGACAATCCCCCGGCAAGATCGTTTCCATGGCACGTCTTACAGCCATCCACATCGTCTTTTGCACTTGCTCCGTGACCGCCGGATGCCCAATTGGGAAAATTATCGTGATGGCACGACCCGCATCCTGTAACTATGTCCTCATGGCAAGTCAGACATCCGCTGATATCTGCCTTTGCAAAGACGCCGTGGTTCGCGGCTTCCTTCCAGTTATCCACATGGGGATAACCGTTGTGACAATCAACGCACTTGGAAATAGCAACTTCTTCGGGCACGCCGCCCCTGTGGCACATGGTCGAACATTCGGCAGAGCTGCCCGATTCCTTTACAAATGCGCCATGAGCAGATGTCCCCCAGTCAGATGAATGGGGGTAGCTCTTGTGGCATTTATTGCACGATTTCTTTCCCTCCGGATCGTATCCTCCGGAAAGATCCTCACCGTGACACTTGGTGGCACATTTTTCCGCACCACCGTTTTCAATAGTATACTGGCCATGACCGGAAATACCCTGCCATTCTGTGACAGAACGATGTGGATACGCTTCGTGGCACGTTTTACACCCGCGGGCGCTTCCGCCATCCAGCTCCTCGCCATGGCAGGAATTCTGACATGCCGAAAAACCATTATTAATCACATATTTACCGTGGCCTTCAGGATTTCCCCATGAATTATTATGTGGAAAAACCGAACCGCCATCTGAAACAGACGGGTCCCCATTGCCTACAGTATCATATCTGGGGCTATTAACGCTCCCGCAACCCATGATCAAAATAGCGGCTAGAAAGATTAAACTTAAGCTTTTCTTCATATGTCCCTATTATCGACAGTGTGGAAGAATAGTTGCTATATTTTTATAGGCCAAAGGTCAATGAAAAGATGAATAATACACCGGCAATATGGTTCTAGTTATGACACGCAAGGTTGCACAAGCCGCCGCTATTTCCACCCCAATTTATTGCGGGGCCGAGCAACTTACCTTTATGACAACCGGTGGAGCCAATGCACCCTTTGAGGGTAGAATTAAAGGTCTGAGACTTCTCGGATGGGCTCAAGTTTGGATACTCAATCAGATAAAGATAGTGCCCTTTTTTAGGCCACTCGTATAAATACCAACCCTGATTTGCACCTGCTGTCTTGTGATAGTAATACCCCACGTCATGCGGATATACCCAGTGGCAGCTGTAGCATTTATCCACGCTGGTAGCCGTTTTGGGCGAAATCGGCGGAAACTCGGCCGTTATCTGTTCGGCGGCGCCGTGACATTTCGAACAATCGTTATTGAATAAAGTTTTGTTAAGCACCCCCTGATCCGTCAATACGCTCTTTCCATGGGCATCCTGCCATCCGGCTACGTGCGGATAAGACGGATGACAACCGGCGCTGGTGCATGACGGAGCGCCCGCCAAAGGAGCTTTGTGGCAACCGTCACAAGCCGCAGGAACGCCGCGATACGGCAGGGCACCATGTTTAGCTGGCGCGGCCCAGCCTTCGGCGTGCGGATAAATGTTCTTCGGGTCATGGCATACCCCGGAGCTAAAGCAAGATATACCCGATGTTCCGCCCCTCAGATCGTCTCCGTGACACTGGACACAACCGGCCTGAGCAACCCCTCCGTGATCCAGGACCCATTGACCATGTCCATCTTTCCATTTCACGGCATGGGGATAACCACCGTGACAATCGGAGCATGTCTTAAGTTTTAGCTCCGCCGGGACATCGCTTCTATGACACATTGTGGAACATTCATCATATGTTCCCGCCTTTTGAATATACTCTCCGTGCCCCTTCACGGACCACCCCTCCGCGTGAGGATAACTTGTATGACATTTGATACATGACTTAACCACATTAGGATCATAGCCTCCCCTAAGATCGGCACCGTGACAGTTGGTGGCGCACATCTTTACATCGCCTTTATCGCGAATATATTTACCGTGTCCAAGAAGCCCCTGCCACACGTCCGGTGCCTCGTGAGGGTAGGCCTCATGGCACGAAACACAACTCCTGGAACTCCCGCCGCCAAGATCATCGCCATGGCAGGCGTTTTGGCATGCAGAGACACCGTTATCGATGACGAATTTTCCGTGACTGTCAAACGAACCCCAGCTTTTTGAATGAGGAAAGACCGATGCACCAATATCTGGCCCGCCACCAACATCGTCGGATCCATAGTGAGACGTTTTTACGTTCGAACACGAAAAAACCCAAAATGATAAAATAAGGGAAAGCGCCAAATAAATGACATGCGGTCTTATGCGATACCTGTGTAACATATTATAATCACTATCTTTTATAAAGTTCGCCAAAATCGTGACATCCTAAATATTACGAACAGCAATTATCGTACCAGTATCAGCGCTTGAGATGAATGACATAACCGCCTATTATGGCGGCTATAAGGCCATAGGCAACATATGCAAATATCGCATTATCCATAAAGTGTGGGCGCCCCTTTCTTGTAACGAATGTATATTAGTAGAAGTGCCAACGAAAAAACGGTGACCGCTGAAAAGGCGAGCGTCAGCCACATCTCATCGGGGAGGTTGGAACGGGCGTTCAGTACTTGCGGATGAACGCCGCGCCAGAGCTTTACCGCAAGCATGATTATGGGGATATCGAGGCATCCAAAGAGCGCCAACACGGATGAATAGAGTCTTGCATCGTCCTTGTCTTCAAGACTGTTCCTTAAAATGAAATATCCGAAGAATATCAGCCAGACAAAGAGCGTTGATGTGAGTCTGGGTTCCCATGTCCACCATGCGCCCCAAATGGGCTTTGCCCAGAGAGGGCCTGTGACAAGAACGATGGAGCAGAACACGAAACCGACCTCAATGAATGAAACCGCCACAAGGTCCGCGCGTTCGCTCCTCTTGAGCAGATAAATAACGCCGGCAACTCCTCCGACTATATAAAAGAGCATCATTACCATGGCGCTCGGCACATGCCAGTAGAATATCTTCTGCGCTACCCCTTGAGCCGCTTCGACCGGCGCATAGAAGGCAATGAGATAGGCATCAACCGCAACCAGCATCAAAACAACTAAAGCCCATACTTTTGTTATTTTTTTCATATCATTTAACTTACGCACTTCTTTTATTCCATCATTCTATCGAACACAAGCAAACTCGCCGTAACATAAATGACATCGAACGCTATGAGTATCTTAAGCCATGTAACGTGGTCCATGGAATCCACCTGCATCGCCTTTATAACGGCCACCGAAAGTGGCGCTATTAACGGATAGAAGATGGTCGGAAGCAGGATGTCACGCTTGTGATTGGCCATCACCATCGTTGAAAATGTGGTTCCGACGGCGCCCATGCCAACAACTCCCAAGACAAGCGGCCACACGATGTTTGATAACCTCGCGAACAGGGGGTAATCAAAAAGGAGCGCCGCAATAAAAGACGAAAAAGCGGTGATGATAAGGAGCATGACCAGATTCACGATGAGCTTGCTTAGATAGAACGGTGTCGAGATGCCTTCGATGAGCCTCATGCCGTCCAGAACATCCTCGTCGCGCTCGAAATCGTAGGTACGGTTCAGTTGCAACGTCCCGCCAAAGACCACCGCAAGCCATATTACAGACGGCACGACGCCTTCGGGCCTTTGCCCCATACCTTCCATCCCGAAATATATAAGAAGTATCACAAGAGTTGAAAAAAGAAGGAGAGAGAGGAAAAGATGCTTTTGCCTCAGGAACAAAAGACCTTCTTTCTTCATTAGTGCGATAAGCTTGCTCATATATTAAATGTGCCGAAATATTTGACCTTGCCATTTTCCAAAAGTAAAAGTTCGTCTGCAAGTTCTCTTACAAGTTCCGTCTCATGAGTAGCAATTAGTGCAAGCCCTCCGCTTTCCTTAAAACCCTTTAGGAATTTCTGAACGTGTCCGATGGATGAGGAATCGAGCCCCAGAAACGGTTCATCTAAAAGGATGACATTCGGACCGGGTAAAAGCGCCCTTGCAAGGGATACGCGTTGCCTCTGACCGTGAGACAGGGTGTCGACATCATGATCAAAAAACGGCTCCAATTCTAAAAGATCTTTAACGGCCGCAATCCTCGAAGAAGGAACGCCGTAAAGGCCCGCATAAAGCTCCAGATTTTCCTTGGGTGTAAGGTCGCGGTAAAGATAGGACTCCTGCATCATAACACCCATGCGTCGCTCGTCGCTCGTCCGGGGAGACACGCCTAATTCTGGATTAAGTGTGTCTCCCCGGGTGGGACGCATGAGGCCGGCCATGATACGAAGGAGCGTTGTCTTGCCGGCGCCGTTTGGGCCGGCAAATATATATATCTTTCCAGCCTTGAAATCCGCCGAAACAGAATCAAGCGCCGTGAAACTGCCGAATCTTTTTGTTATCGATGAAAGCAGCATACTGTATCAAACTTTAACGCTCTCCGTATCTAAAACCAATTTTAAAAATCTTTTAAGGAGGGCCCTGTTCTGCTTATAAGCTATCACCACCTGCCATTTTAGGTCGAGATAGCGATGGACCAGACGGCTCCTCTGCGTTGCAAGCTTGGCCATGTTCCTGCATTCTGACTCTCCCATATAACAAAACAAGCATTGGCTTGGTATAGATCCGGCTGATTTTAATAAGATCTTTAAATCGCGCCGGTTCAAAGAATAAACATTTCACTTTTTCTTGCGTTGATAGATCGCGTAACTTATGGCCGCTATCGCAAGGATCACCGCCAACAGCTGATAGTCCGAGAACTTTTTGGACGCATGTGCATGTTCGCCCATCTCTGTCTCATCCATCGTTTTCTCATCCACAGGGGGCGGCAGCGGCGGACCCTCTTTTGCCCCGGGACCCACTTTAAGATCGACCTTCTTTGACGACTCGTTCTTAGAAAGCGAGGTAAAAGGGCTCCTGTATGTCTTGCCTTCGAACTCGGTGCTCACGGCGTATGAGAACTCGCTCGATTTGAAGATGTTCTTGAACTGGTATCTGCCTTCCTTGTCGGCCTCCTTTGGAATGGCAAGAACGACCCGATGGTCTCTTAAGATCTCAAGCGTCACGGTAGCACCTGCAAGAGGCGTCTTTCCGTCCTTCAAGACCTTGCCTGTGATGACGCCGGTTGCCTCATTCATCCCTTGATGAGGCGATTTCACATCCTGTGCAAAAACAGATGCCATTGCGAGGAACGTAAGTGACGAAGCGATCCAGAATAAACAACTGAATAAACGGGATCGCCTTGGCCTTGGGCCTCGCAATGACACGCGTTCCAGTAATTTTATCATATAAAATCCTCCTTATCTGCACGTCCAAGGACTATGTCTATATAATCCTCTTCGTCGTTCGCGGTCAAAGACTCCCTCTTTTTCGGCGGCAGGATGGCAAATATCGTTCCAATTATCATGATCAGACCGCCCAGCCACACAAAGCTGATGAGCGGGTTTATTGTCAGAACGAACTCGGCCCCTTTTTCATCCTTATCGAGTCCCGAAAGCGAGAGATAGACATCTTTAAGCGGCCTTATATAAATATCGACCTCGGCGGTCGGTTTGGGCTGGTTCCTGTAGATATAAAGCGCCGGCTTTAAGAGCTTCAACGTCTTTCCCTTGCGCCCTAAAAGGACATTCGCCTTGACTCCTTCGCTTGAGGCGGTCCTCTCCCAATCGAACTTGGTAAGCAAAAGCTTATACCCCGCCACGTCCACATCGGTGCCTTCCCTGAGACCGAACTGATATTCGCCCTTGTAAGAGCTTCCCGCTATCCCTATAAAAAGAAGAACGACCCCAAAGTGGACCAGATAACCGCCATATCTTTTGGGAGCCAGGCGCAAAAGCGCAAGAGGCGAGCTTTTAAGCCTTCCCGCGCTTACAAATTCAAGGACGATAGTAAAGATAGCGAACGCGCTCCCTGCGGCGGTCAAAAGCGGGAACCACATTCTTATACCCAAAAAATAGGCCGCAGCGCCCGTAATAACGGCCATGAGCGCAGGCCACAGATACTCCCTCTTAAAAAGCCCCTTCCTCCATCTCCTCCAGCTGAGCTCCGGTCCGATACCGGTGAGAAAAAGGATGACTATGCCGACTGGTGCCAGCACCCTGTTGAAGAAAGCCGGCCCCACCTCCATCTTTTGCCCGTAGAACCACCCGGCGAACAGCGGAAGCATCGTTCCCCACATGATACCAATGAGGGCAAATACGAGAACCACATTATTAAGATAGATTCCTCCTTCATGCGAAGCAAGCGACTCAAGCGACCTTTCCGGCCTAAGAGTCCGGACGCGGGATATCATTAAGTAAGCGCTAACAATGACGGCCACCGCCATGAAGACCAGAAAATATGCACCTATAGTTATATCCGAAAAACTGTGGACCGACTGTATCACGCCGCTTCTGGTGATGAATGTCCCGAAGATGGTAAGCAGAAATGTGGCAATGACAAGCAGGATATTCCATCTCACGAGCAGTCCGCGTTTTTCCTGAACTATCAGAGAATGAAGGAATGCCGTTGCGGTGAACCACGGCAGGATGCCGGCGTTTTCCACAGGATCCCACGCCCAAAAACCGCCCCAACCCAGTTCAACGTAAGCCCACATGGCACCCAGAAGATTACCTGCCGTCAGAAAAAGCCATGAATAGACGGTCCAGAGCCTTACCTTTTTGTAGGTTTCGTCATTATGTGAAGGGAGGCCCTCTTTCAGAATGAGCCTGGCTATCACATATGCGAACGGCACCGCCATGCCGACATAGCCTATATACAATGCCGGCGGATGAATTATCATGAAGAAGTTCTGAAGTAGCGGATTGAGACCCTGGCCATCCGGCAGCGGTTGGGTCAAAAGATCGAACGGGTTGGCCTCAAAGACAAGCATGACAAGGAAGAACGATATGATAAACTGAAGTACCGCATTGACATAAGAATGGGTCGATATTTTCCTCACGGCAAGGCTGGTACAGATGGCAAGGAGCCACGCCCAGAAAAGGAGCGAACCGTCAAGCCCCGCCCAGATGCCTGTCAGCTTGTAGACGAAAGGGAGGTCCCTGCTTGAATATTCGGCGATATATTTCACCTCAAAGGCGTTGCTGACAAAGAGGTAGATGATCATGAGCGACGCCAGGCTCACAAGCACGGTCACAAGGTGAGCGGACCTTCGCCCTTTTTCGGCCATAAGAGGGTTCCTGCCTCCAAAGGCCGACGCAACAAGGCTGTAAAAAGAAACGGCCAATGCCACCGACAAAAAAAGATTTCCCATATTTTATATCACCGTCATTCCCGTATAAACGGGAATCCAGCGCGTTCACTGGATCCCTACTTTAGCAGGGATGACAGGCTCTTCTATTTTGCCTGATATTTCGAGGCGCACTTTGCAAGAAGCTCGGTCGCCTCGAACGTCCCTGTTCCGGCATCGAACCTGCCGCCTACGACAACGTCCGCGCCTTCTCTGAATGTATTGGGGACCGCACCTTTAAAATGAACGTTCAGATTCTTGTGATCATCTTCAATGTTAAAATTATATTCCGAACCATTCGAGATCATCGAGCCCTTGCCAACGGTGCCCGATATCTTCACCTGTTTATCCGCATACTCGGCACTCTTTGCGCTGAGTTCGGATGGAGTCAGGGCAAACTGGAACGAGCTCTTGAAGCTGGTAAATACCAGATAAGAAAAAGCTCCCGCGATCAAAAGAAGTCCTACTACATATTTTGGTTTTTTGAACATCACTAATCACCATCCCCTTCATCAACACCGTTAGCGTGACAGCTGGCGCACGTGGGACCGTCAATGCCGTTCGTTATATGGCAGTCAAGGCATGAAGACAGTCCCTCGGTGGCGACCTGTCCCCTGACGACAGCCATGTCAATTCCCGTGCCGGACCTGTCTACAAGGTGTATGAACGACATATTATGGCAGATACTGCAGTCGGACTTTCCCCATCCTTGTTTATGCTCATGAGGAGTAAGCTCAAGGCCTTTGGGCGAGGCCATAATATCCCCGTAATTTTCTCCCTGAAAGTCCGTGCTGCCGCAGGAGCAGATGAGCAGAGAAACAAGAAACAAGAAACACGAGGCAAGAAGCGCATACCACATGCTTTTCCTGTTTCCTGCTTCATGTTTCGTGCTTCCTTTCATTATTTGATCCTCGGGTTCGTATGGCACGACGTGCAATATGACACCGTGTGGCACCTGTCGCACTTCTTCGGGTCAAGTCTGGCATCGATAGAATGAAAATACTTGTAGTTTCTCTTGTGCATGTCGAGCATTATGTAGTTGCGCTCCTCGTGGCACTTTATGCAGAATCTTTCCTTATGGCATGCCCTGCATTCCTGAGAATTTGCCTGCGCCGGGGTCTTGTGTTCAAGTCTCCAGTTCACCTTGTGGTTCGCCGGCTTCACCCTGTACTTATCGTGACACATAGTGCAGGGGTCGGTTGCTGGCATGATCGGCTCCTTGGCGTTGTGACATTTATGGCAACCCTGCCTATCCATATTCTTCCACTCATACTGATCGTTAACATGACACGTCTCGCATGGAACGTCGCTTGGGGTAAAGAAATTGTCGGTATGCATCTGATGGTCAAATAGCTTCTTTATCGCCGCCTCCTTCGATTTGGTATGCCCGGCAACACACACGCACATCACCAAAATGACAACGATGCAACTTAGGCACTTACGCACTCCAACACTTAAGCACTTCTTCATATCTTCCCCTGAAAATTGTACGATAACAAGGCCGTGGCCCTGAACTCGCTGCTGAACACATTATTCCTTAGATATTCGCCGCCAGCCGAAAGGACCAGGTCCTTCAATATCTCGTAGCCCGCAATCAAGGATACGTCGTAGGCGTTGTCTTTCACGTTCGTTATCTTGGAATATCTTGTATAGTTGACACCTAGATCGATATAGAACTTGTCAAAAGGCTCGTCATGCAGGGTGGCTATTACATCGTGAGCCTTCCCGCCGTAGCTGTCATAGAATGTGTATCCTATCGTGGCGTCGAGCCTTATCGGGGTAATGTCCATACAAAGAATGGCGTCGGCCAGATTGGCGCTGGTCGTTAGCGGCGTCTGAATATGATAGCGCTGGAACGAATAATCGGCCTTGAGGGTAAGATCCTCGAACACGTCTCCCATATCGATGAACGTATAGCTAATGCCTCCCCTTGCCTGATAATAAGCGCCGCTGGTAAAAAGGCTGTAAACGGTCGGCATCTGCCATTTTCTGTTGGTGTTGTACGTTCCGCCTTCCACGTTGAACATGAACCTCCTCGTGGGCTGAACCCTTATGCCACCCATGCCGGTGTCGATAGATCTGCCACCGGTATCGTATTCAACGTTGCCATAGATGGTCGGGCGCCATGGGACCTCAAATCGATAGGTATCCGAAAGACCGGCGAGCAAGGTACTATTGGCGCCCCATTCCCTTTTGGCGTCGAAATCGAGCCGCTGATAGATTGCGGAAAGCTTTGCGTGATGATTCCTGAAACCCTGAAGTTCAAGATAGGCCCCGGTAATGAGCCCCACCGTCCCGTGAAAATCGCTAATCTCAAGATATCTGGGAACGCCCCCCAAAAGACCTATCCTTAGCGGCCAATCGGCACCGCCGATGCTCATGTCAACGCCGTCCATGAGGTAGACGTGAAAACCGGGCGTAATAAACTGACGACCGGCAGAAAAATTAACATATCCCCCGATCTCTTTCATTTTGAAAACGGCCTGATAGAGATCGAATGAGTTCTCGCCTATCTTAAATGTTCGATTATCAAAAAGTGAGACGTCAAAGGTGCCGTTATTGGGAAGATCTCCAAGTCCCGTGTCCAGCAATGCGTTCAAGGGAACCTCGCGGTCCGAAAGCGAATCTTCAAGGACCTGCATCTGGACCTCGGGCCTTATGTAAAAGGAGGAGGCCTCCGCGAGAAGCGGCAGGAACAACATGAGGACCACAAAAAACCTTATCACTTATTTTCCTCCATGGCAGTCATTGCAGTTCATGGTCTTGTCGGCTCCTCCGACGTCGGCAGGATGCCTGAAAGCAACGCCCAGACGCTCTTTTTCGGCAATAGCTCCGGCCACAACCTCACTTAGAAAAATATGACAGATATTGCAATCTTTTTTAATGCCCACCCCTTTTTCGTCCTTATGCAGGCCGTCGTGGCACCTGAAGCATCCCTTCCATCTGAAATGACCGACATTATTGGGATAAACGTCCCATTTCGATCTCATGTCGGGGAAATTATTGGCCTTCCAGATGGACTCCAACTCTGCTATCGCGATATCGATTCTCTTGGTTTCGATAGACGGATATTTTTTCTTATAAAAGTCCTCTAACTTGGGTCTGATACCCTCAAGGTCCCCCTCAAGGGCCTCCACGCCGGTCTTCTTTATATAAGGTATCGACCTGTCGATCCTGCCCCCCTCAATGGCACCGTCAACGGCGTCAACAGGCGACCGGAATATATGAGTGGGCCTGTTATGGCAGTCTATGCAGTCCATTTTTCGAAGTTCGCCGTTTGCAATGAGTTCCTGTGTGGGTGGATTTGCGGAATCCTTATAGACTACTTCCTTTCCGTCCTTATATTTAACCTTCACAAAAGGTATATCCTGCCTCGCCTTGTCCTTGGCGATATAATATACTTCGTTCCCCCCGCCCACATGCCAGTGAATGCCTGTTGGCGACACGCCACCTCCGATATTCATCAGCATGAACGTGCGCTCGGGAGTATTCTTTTCGTCATCCTTATAATAGGTCTTTATCACCTGCTTCGCCCCATAGAACTTTTCGGGCCAGTGACACTCTTCGCATGTATCGCTTGAAGGACGAAGATTGGCTACCGGCGTCTCGATAGGGGTCGGATACTTTTTAAGGACGGTCGCGTAGACTTGATAAAGACCGGAAAGCTTCGACTTAACGTACCATGTAGCACCTTCTCCGACGTGACACTTTACGCATTCAACTCGCGCATGGGGGGAACTCTTGTATGTTGTTACTTCGGGCTCCATGACGTTATGGCATGTCTCACTGCAAAACTCGACCGATTCCGTATAATCATACATTTTTGTGGAAACGGCCAGAACAATGAGCCCCACAAGCGATGTCCCCAGGATGAAGACATACAGCTGTTTCCTTTGATGCCCATCGTTAAGATTGAATATGGGGAACGTCGGGGGTTCTACACCTCTTTCCCTGTGCCTGCGCCTCCATTCACGAATCATTCCAACCGGTATCAGAAATAGGTAAAGGCCAAGGAGCGCCGGAAAAACGGTGTAGGCAAATACACCTATGATAGGGATGAGCCTTACGCCAAGATAGTCGAGTATAAGAAGTGTGGCGTCTATTATGAAGACCATTATTGCCATCACTCCCGAAAATCTGCTCAAGGGGTTTTTGTATAATCTTTGCGTCATATTTCACCTATG